>JARGFK010000002.1 GCA_029211065.1 Desulfobacterales bacterium | reverse complement strand
AATCACACACGCGAAAACAACGAATGCGGGGACGGCAGAATGGCTAAACAAAATTTACGAAGTCAAATTAATCACTTATAATTTCGTCCCTCGTCATTCGTCCCTCGTCACTCGTCACCCTTAAGGCGCTAGTCATCAAGTATAACGATCTCCGGCACCAGCCTTCCGTTTTGAATGACCAGCTTGGCAACCGATAGGGGCTTTCCGGACCTTCGCGGCCCGGCGCTGCCGGGATTGATGTACAGGACGCCTTTGTGTTCGCTGATTGCGGGCTGGTGCGTATGTCCGGAGATGACCGCGGCGATGCCGGCCGCTGTCGGATCCAGGTCCAGATGGTGAAGGTCGTGAATCACGCACAGCCTGTTTTCAGCTATTTCGGTAAGATCGAATGCTGCAAAACCTTCCGCCCAGGTTCCCCTGTCCATGTTGCCCCGGGCGGCCAAAACCGGCGCAATTTTTTTTATTTCCGCCAGAACCTCGGGCGTATCAAAATCCCCGGCATGAACGATCAGGGCTGAACCATTTAATTCATCCACAACACTATTACGCAACAGACCATGGGTGTCTGAAACAATCCCGATAACTGTCTTGTTTTTTTCCACGCGCGAAATACCTTTTGAAACGAATTTAAAAAATAAAACGCCTTTCACCGGCGTTTTTTAGAGGGATTATAACTGGATTTAAAATTTATTAAAACAGATATTTTACTAATGGATAAGTTTCTGGGGGTCGATCTCTTTCCGGCGGATATCCAGCATTTCCTGTGTCGGCGGTTCGGATTCCATAAAACGCCGTTTTTCGTGCTGCATGAAAATGGAACATGTCTCAAAAAATGAGATCGGTTATAGAAGCCATTTCAAAACCTTGGATCAGGTCTGAGAACAAGGCGCAAGCCGATAAAAAAGCGCCGTCCCGCCAAGGCGGGAGGAGTTGTGAGCATTTTGAAGAGGCTCGCAATCCCGCTTACAGCGGGACTATCAGACCTCAGACGGGGTTTTGAAGTGACTTCTAATCACTTCTGCGGCAAGACAGCCGGCGTCATGAATTTATCTGCCGCCAAAGCCTGTTGTTTCATTGTGCCGGCAGCGGTATTTCAACATCCAGCAGCGGCGGGTACTGCTGGCAGCCGAAGATGTCCGCATCACCCGGGCTGCCGCTGGGCTGTTCGCGCCGGATGGTGAACTTGATCGCATAGGCCGGATCGAATTCAAGAAAATCGCTGATACGGTCCTCCGGGATGCTGAATAGCTTTGCCATCGTTTTTTTACTCAACGCCCGGCTCTTTTTCACCAGTTCGTAATTTTCCTTTTCCCGAAAAATAATATCAAAGGTAATCCGGTCCGTGCCCGCATTCTTGCTCCGGATCGTTTTGGCAAGTTCCACCAGCTTTTTTGTTTTCATCAACGCACCTCTCATGATTGGATCGTAAATTCATTGAACCGGATAAATTCCAGCGGATCATCCACCGGCAGTACATGGTTCATGGTCCACATATAGGCCGGCGGCGCCGGCAGAACGCCGTCGACGAGAAATGCGGCCGTGCCGGCGGTCCCTTTCACCTCCGGCAGCCGGGCATAAAAAATCTGCCGGGAACCGATCAGCGCCACCTCCTCGGCCATCTCTTTCGATGGAGCGATGCCTTCTGTGACAACGCAGAGTTCGTGGGACCGGATCTCCTTTACCGGCTCCAGCGCACCCATGACGCCGTTTTTACCGTAGATGTGATAGAAGAGCTGGTAGGTCTGACCGGCAAACCGTTCGTCCACCTGGCTGCGCGCCCAGTCGATGACCTTGTCGATATTGGCAATGGTGTAGGGATCGCGAATACCGACAATGCCGATGAATCGCTCGCCGACTTTTCCCGACCCCTCAAGCTTTACCTTGATTTTTCCCTCGGTGGGAAGAAAGACCTGGCCGGTGATTCGGGTGGTCTTTTCATCCACCTGCTCGTAGCGGCAGTGGGTCATATCGAGGGTGCCGCCCGCAAAATACTCGAAATAGGCATTCGATCGTTCGTACATGGCATGACCGGCCACCGAGGCGATGGTGCAGCGCTGCTTCGGGTGCATGGCCGTAACCTTTACGTCGTCGCGGGTAACGGTTCCGATTACGGTTTCCTTGGCCATGTACGGTTCTGCGCAGAACGAGGCGCATTCCAGGACCTTGCCGACATAATAGGCATGGTTTTCGGGAATCCCCTCGAATATCGCTGCTGCGGCAAAAATAGCGGCATCGCTGCTTCTGCCGCCGATCACCACGTCGGCGCCCATCTCCAGTGCCCGGACAAAGGGATGCACGCCGGCCATGGCCACAATCCGGTCGGTTTTTTCAAGCGCTTCCAGGGTCAGATCCGGGCGGCCTTCCAATCCCGCCACCACGGAGCCTTCTTGCATCTTGTGCTGTACATACGATTTTTCCAGCTCCGAATAGAAGCTGACCAGCTTAAAAGGCGCCAGGCGGTGCTTTTTTGCCAGATCCCGGATCATCTGTACGTACCGGTCGACCCGGCTGTTGGTTCCCGTATCGCCGGCCGAACCCACCATCATGGGCACCCCCTGTTTACGCGCCGCAAGGAGCATAAGCTCCAGATCATGTTTTTGCCACTCATAGGGGCTCACGCAGATATCGCTGCCCAGCGGGTTCGGACCGATATCATCGCTGCCGGAATCGCAGCAGTAATAATCCGGTTTTGTTTCCGCGCCGATCCAGAAGCTTTCCTCCTTGGTCGGCGCAAACCCCATATGTCCGTTGGGGCAAAGAATCCGCATCTGACGCTTCTTCATCTTCTAACCTCCTTAGATTGACTGCTGTTTTTGTTGTAATTTTTTATACGATCCCAATACTTTTGGTATAAAATGAGTGCTATCCCAAGCGCAAAACCGATAATGTCGGTATATACCTCCGGAATAATCAACACCAACCCGGCAAGTGCAAGCAATAGACGTTCAACGAAGCCGCATGCCTTAAAAAAGTATCCGATGACTCCAGCGGCCAGAAAAAACATCCCAATCAGTCCGGTCACGAAAGAATAAACAACTTTTAGAGGAGTTGCCATTCCCAGAAGCGCATTGTTGTAAACGAACATATAAGGAAGAATCCAGGCAGGAAGCGCCAGCTTTATTGCCACACCGGCTGTTTTCAACCAATGCGCCTCTGCAATACCCGCGGCCACATACACGGATAAACAAACCGGCGGTGTAATGGTCCCGAGGATGGAAAAATAAAATATAAACATATGCGCCACAAGCGGTGGAACGCCAAGGGCTATAAGAGCCGGCGCCGCTGCAGCGGCAGCGATAACATAGGCAACGGCCGTGGGTAATTCAAGACCCAGAATTAAACTGCTGAGCATGGAAAGTAAGAGCGCGTAAGGTAAATACCCTCCGGACAACTCGACAATGAGCGTTGTAACCTTGATGCCGAGCCCGGTCATGTTCATTACGCCTAAAACGATTCCGGCACAGGCACATGCGCTGGCGATACCCACAACGTTTTTTGCTCCTTCTTCCAAGGCCTTAAGAATTTTCTTGTAGTTCAGCCTGGTTTTTTTCTTAAAAGAACTTACCAAAAGCGTTGTGATGATTCCATACCAGCAAGCTTTCATGGGCGAATGCCCTTCAATAATAAAATAGATGATGACGATAACCGGGATAAAGAGGTAACCCTGCTGAAATATAATCTTAGTCATCTTTTCACTTTCATGGTCTGAGACCAGGTTGGTTCGATAAGCTTCAAATCTTACGGCCAATAGAACCCCTAAGAAATATAAAACAGCAGGCAGTGCGGCAGCTTTTATAATGTTTGAGTAAGGAATATTGAGCATGTCCGCCATGATGAAGGCGCCGGCTCCCATAATCGGCGGCATGATTTGGGCCCCGGTTGAAGCGACCGCTTCTACCCCAGCGGCAAAGTGAGGTTGATACCCTTTGCTTTTCATCAAGGGTATAGTAAACGAGCCGGTGGTGGCCACATTTGCGGTGGAACTGCCGGTTACGGTTCCCAGAAGCGCGCTGCTGATGACCGCTACTTGTGCCGGACCGCCCGCCAGCCTCCCGGCCAATGCAAAAGAAAAATCCGTAAAAAAATTTCCAACCCCCGCACTATTGAGAATAGAACCAAAGATCATAAACAAAACAAGTACGGTCGACGATACCCCAAGTGGAAGGCTCCAAATGCCGTCGGAGGTCAGGTAAAGATAGCCAAAGATTCTGTCAAACGAAAGACCGGGAAATCCCCAAGAGCGGGGAAAAATATTTCCGAATTTAGCATAAAATAGAAAACAGAATACCAGAATAGGAAGAGCCCATCCGGTGCTGCGACGGGTTGCTTCCAGTATTAACACCACGGTGACCAGGCCGATAAGGGACTGGATGCCTAAGGGAATGCCGCTCTGTTCTCTAATTGCCTCCCAGTTCAGGATAAAGTAACCGCAGCACAACCAGGCGAGCAGCACAATAAAAAAGTCAATTTCAGAGGGATGGTTTTTGTTTAAAGGCTTAAGGAAAAACACCATCGCCAGCACAAACGACAGGTGAACACCGCGCTGAACGAAAACGTCAAAAGGAAGCGTGGCAGCCGTGTACAAATGAAAAATTGCAGTGATCAATGCGATAACACGTAAATAATATGTGATGTGTTCTTGCCTGATAAAGAAAAACAGTTTGCGTGGTTGCATATTTTCCCTCACCTATTGGATGGGTTTTCTACCCGGAAATATTTTTCCGGGTAGAAAACAGCAGCATGAGGTTTTAAGGCATCGCTGCTGCAGGTATTTCAGCCCCCTTTTCTTTGTAATACTTAATGGCGCCTTTATGCACCGGCACCGTTACATATCCGATGTTTTTCAGATCGATTACCTCAGCGCCTTTGGCTGCTTCAACGATAAGTTTCTTGTGTTCATGAATTCCTTTGGCGATTGCGTATACAAGATCGTCAGACACATCGGCCCTGCACATCATCAGTGCCCAGGTGGCGATATTTTGAACAGAGTCCGGGGTTCCCTTATAGTAGGCGCCGCTTGGAAAGCGGCTGGGAGAAAGATGCGGAAGTTTTTCTTTAATTTTTTTTACGTCAGCATCTGAAAATTCGATGACCCTTATCGGTGTGCTCATGGAATATTCCATAAAAACCGGGGTCGATCCACCTAGAAAGTGGGCATCAATCATACCGGTCTTAAGCGCCTGGGCCGCTTCGCTATGGCGATGGTAAGAGGGCGTGATGGGGATATTCAGTTCACTGAATATGCTGGTGCCTGTCTTTTCCGCAGAACTGCCCTTGGGCTGGAGATTAACGCGTTTGTCCTTAAGGTCCCATATGGTCTTAATGGGCGAATCGGCATTGACGATGATATGCCACTGCAATTGGTGAATAGGCGCAATAACATACAGCGGAGTCCCTTTACCCGCGAATACGCCCTTTTTGGCATGCGCCATTCTGGCGGTATCATGTGCGACCAATCCCATGTGTCCATAACCGACAAACATTCTTTTGGCATTATCGATATAACCAGAGGTTGATTCCATCGTAAGGCGAATATCCGGAGCAACTTTTTTGATAACCTTGGCAACCCCGGTGGAATACTGAAATCCTACCCCTCCCACAACCGACGACATAACGACCAGATCCTCTTCTTTAAAAGAAAAGGCATTTATTGCGGTCCCCGCGACCATCATGCTCGCCAAAATTGCTCCGGTTAACCATAGTAGAAACTTTTTTTTTCTCATTTTTTTTCCTCCTTTTTTTATATGTTTGGATATAGGTGCTCTCAAATCCCGATAGACATCAGCGGGAAAGATAGCCTGGAGAAATAGCGGCTTCGACCACTCCCGACAGGAGAGTAATCATGGCCATATGCATCCCGTCTTCCATACCGTCCGCCCCGGGAATGCAAAAACCCGTCATGCCGTCGATGAGCCCTGCATCTGCGCCCATGCGTAGAATTCGAGCCTCCACCCGGGGATCATGGAGTATTGCTGAAGATTTGGATAAGACGGCCAAGGCTGCTAGTATTCCATAGGCGCCCCAGTTGGAGACCGTTGCCGGAACGACAGCATCGGTGACAGTGGCCGGTGCGAGCCCCCCGCCGCAGGGGCACTGACACTTGGCGCCATATGGAATATGTTTTCTGATAACTTCACCAATGGTGCCCATACCAATCTCGTTGCCGCCGTCGCCGATCCCAATAGTTAAAATATTTTTGGCGGCAGCCGCTTCCATCAGCATATCGACTTTTGCCATATCTGCAGTCGTATCAACCCCCCTGCTATTATGAATGACACCCTTTTCGTTCATGCCACCCTTTTCAATGGCGATAACCGCTGTGGGAGAAAAAGTCTCAATCAGCTCAAAAGCGCGCTCTTGCGCCTTTTGCCGGTCTACGGGAAAAGGCAGCACCGCGCATCCATGAATCGGTGACGGCGAGGAGATAGCGGCCACTGCTTCGGGTGCTTCCATAATCCTGAAACCGGCCCCGGTCAGGCATGCTTTCATAGCTTCCGTTAATTGTTGCTCAATTAGAACGATGGGTACCGCATTGAGACCGATATGCAGCCCGCGGGCCAGCGCTGCTGCACCGGGAGGACCGTCCAGCTCGGCAATTGCCGGGTTTATCCAAGGGCGATCAGGCCAGCCTGTCGCAATCAGGACAACACTTCTTTTTGTGACGCGCTCTTTCAATCGTTTGGCGGCCAGCATCGTCAACGGTTCATTAAATTTTTCTCTGGCAAAATTATAAAGGATAGGGATACTTCCCCTTGCCTTCACATCCACAGTAATGAGTCGATCGAGTGCATCTCCTATTTTGGTAAGTCGTTCATTCTCGCCCATATTGTTCACCTCAAATAGTATGTTTTATTATTTTCACTCTTGTCCAAAATAGGCTTAAGAGAGTAATGTTATAAGTCATAAAAAAATCCTCTTTGAGGGCAATATTAATTGATTACCCTAATTCTCAACTCAGGCGGACACTAAGGCTCTCGGCGTAATCAGCTTGTTCAAAACCAGCGCGACGACCGTCAGGCCAAATCCGCTCAGCGAGAGTGTAAAACCGGGAAAAAGCAACAACGCACCGCCGATGAAAAACAGTCCCCGCAGCGGGATGTTAAAGTCGCTGTCTTTCCATCCGAAAAGACCATAGGCCATGGTGAGCGCCCCGATAAAACCGGTTACCGCTGCAAAAACGATGTCCCCAGGCGCTCCCCTTGCAGCAAGCGCCGGATGAATCACCATGAAGTAGGGCACGCAAAAAGCGACCGCCCCGAGTTTCATCGCTTCGAGGCCGGTTTTCATCCAGTCTCCTTTTGAAATGCCGGCGGCCACCACCGCCGCTTCGCATGTCGGCGGCGTGATGGCGCCCAGCACCCCCCAGTAAATGAAAAACAGGTGTGCCGCCACTACATCGACCCCCAGCTTTAACAGCGCCGGTGAGAGGATTGAAACCGAAAGCAGCGCACCAAAAACCACGAACATAGCGATGAAGGTTGCCGACATGCCGGTCACCGAGCCGTAGATCCCCAAGGGTGAATAATAAATGGAGTTGAACAGAAATCGCCAGGAGAGCCCCCGCATCTGCCAGACTCCCCCCAGATAAGGCGCAATAAAAATATAACCAAACACGCTTAACCTTGTAAAGCTGATTTGGATTGATGCCGTTTTGACTGCTGCCGGATTACGAACGTTTGATGCCCTCCCTTAATGGAGCATAAAAGTGAAGTGAAAAGACGGACTGGTAATTACCAGTTATGCTGGTAATTACCAGTGTTGTGGGCAGCGTGTCAAGAAAAATTTTAAAAAAATTAATTTCAAATTATATTATTCTGTTACACACTTTTTCGTAAAATTCTTTCCGATTTGAGCGACTCAAGACAGGCATCAGATGCAGCAATGAAGTATCAGTTGGAGGAAGAGAGTTGATCGACTTTTAGCGGACATCAATTTAGCTTCAGCTATGCGGAGAATTCTCTGAGGATATGAAATTTATATCTGTCGGCACGATAGGTGGCCTTGCGGAACTCAAGGGGTTCCTGATTTCCATTCAGGAAAATCGATGTAATCAGCAATACCGGCGCACCCTTTTCCAGATTCAGGACCTGGGACAAGCGGTCATCGGCTGCCGTCGCCTCAAAGGTCTGATTGACCGTGGCCGGGAAAATACCGGTGGGTTCTCCGTACAGATCGTATGTTGAAAAAGGAATTCCCTTTTTTCCCCGACCTATCGCTTCCCCGATCATCTTCCGACCGATTTTCGGATGAAAAAAGGATTCATACAACACCAGGGGGTCTTCATCCCCCTTGCCCAGTAACGCCAGCTTTTGAAAAAGCGTGGCAATGGGCAGATTAAAGACCTTTGACACATGCGCATCGGCGGCGATCGACTCCATGGACAGAATCGCAGTGGAAGGCTTCAAACCCAGCTCCAGAACCGTCCGGCTGAAATTGACGATGCGCGCCAGCCCCTGCTTAATCTTTGACGGGGCGACAAATGTCCCCTTTCCATGTTTGCGGTAAAGCATGCCTTCATTGGTCATCTCTTCAATACAGCGCCGCACCGTGATGCGGCTCATACTGTATTGCTGACAGAGACTTCTCTCCGAAGGTATTAACTGGCCCGGCTTGAAAAGCCCGGTTTCAATCTGATCGTAAAGACTTTTTTTAAGCTGCTTGTACAGCGGTACGGATCCGTTGATTTTTTCCAATGAAAACTCCTGTGAGCCTTTTATTTGTTTCATAACATCAATTAGCGTTTTTTTTCAACACCCGGGTGAATATCGGTAGAATAAAAACACTGGTTATCTATAAAATCTAACTGGACTTAAACGAAGTCGCCATGGTGATTCGATTTGAAGCGTGTGACTGTCTGAACGGATTAGGGCGCGTTGGATGGAACCGCATAAAGATCGTTTTCGGTATCATCCATTATCGAATTCATGCTTGAAGGGATGCTGCGGGTTCGATCCGGTTCCGTGCACCGCCCCCTTATGCGTGAGTTTCACACGCGCAGAATCGGATTATTATGGCGGCCACGCACCTTGCTATGGCTTTTTGGATGACCATGTAAAAAAATGCTTGACAAAAACTGCGGCGCTGACTATAGTTCGATATATGCCGAACAATAAAACCAAAAATATTGAAAAATTTGCTGATATTTTCAAAGCCCTGTCCAATCCCAACCGCCTGCGGATCTTCCTGCGGCTTGTGAGCGGCTGCCGACCCGGGACCGTCAGCGTGATCGACGCCAATGATTCAGCCTGCGTGAGCGATCTCGGCCAAAACCTGGGGATCGTAAAATCAACGATTTCACATCACATCAAGGAATTAAAACGGGTCGGTCTGATCCGGACCCGGCGCCAGGGCCAGAAAATCGAATGCTGGGTTGCGCCGGACATCGTGGACGCGCTCAGAGAATTTTTTTCATATTAACCTGAACCAAAAAATTTTGGCTTATTTGTTCGATAGTTGTCGAACAGACGGTCAAGGGAGGTGGCCCATGGAAAAACAGTCCAGCGACAGTATACGGAACACTGTCAGAAAATATTACGGCAAGGTGACGGAAAAAAATAATCCTGCGCCCGGGTGGGGCAGCACCTGCTGCGGCAATGGGCCCGGGTCGTTTCCGGTGGACACAATCGGCCGCACCATCGGGTATTCAACTGAAGACCTGGCCGCTGCCCCAGTGGGCGCCAATCTGGGGCTCGGCTGCGGCAACCCCCATTTATTGGCCGGCCTGAAACCGGGGGAAACCGTTCTGGATCTGGGCAGCGGCGGCGGGTTCGACTGCTTTATTGCCGCCAAAAAAGTCGGTGAAACCGGCCGGGTGATCGGGGTGGACATGACCCCGGAAATGATAACCAAAGCACGCCGGAATGCCGCCACGGTTGGGGCAACAAATGTGGATTTCAGGCTTGCGGAAATCGAACGCCTGCCGGTGGAAGACGGCTGCATCGACATTGTCATCTCCAACTGCGTCATCAACCTATCACCGGACAAACCCGCTGTAATCAGCGAGATCTTTCGGGTTTTAAAGCCCGGGGGGCGCCTGGCAATTTCAGATATCGTCGCCACCACCCCTCTTCCGCCGGACGTTTGCAGCGATCCCCTGCTCCTGTGCGGATGCATCGGCGGGGCGGCAGCGGTCGATGAGCTGTCTGCCATTCTGCGCAAGACCGGCTTTACAGACATTGCCATTCAGCCCCGTGAAGAAAGCCGCCGGATCATTCAGGAATGGTTCCCGGACCATAAAATAGCGCCGTATGTCGCCGCAGCAACCATCACCGCCATAAAACCATCAGCCTAAGGAGGAAACCATGAAAACCAATCTTAAGGGACTCGATCCGGAAACCCAGATATTAATCTCACTGGGGGCTGCCGTGGCCTGCGGTTGCCAGCCCTGTCTGGAAAAAATCGTCGCCCAGGCCCGCACCGCCGGCATCAATGAAGCCAAACTTAAAAATGCGGCCATCATCGGTCAGTTCGTTAAAGACCAGCCCGCCGCGCACATGAAGCAACTGGCAGATCGGTTGCTGGGCACCCATCTGTCCGCAGGGCAGCAGGGTGCCGGATGTCCCATGGACCCGGCGGAGGCTTCCGCCAGACCGGACAAACCGGCAGCCGCCCCCGCCGGCTGCGGTTGTTCCGGCTAAAGATATATTTTTTGTTATCAGTTCGGATATATTGCGAAATTGAAGAGCCCTGCAGTCCCGCCACCGCGGGACGGGGAATGCGCTCGCTGCTGCGATTCATGCTTTTTTGCTGAAAAAACGGTGCCTTTTAAAATGCATGGCAGGGATGAATCTCGGCCCTGATGACTTGACGGTCTTTTTTCTACAGTCCGTTTCCCCACAGGGCATGATAAAGGCCCCGTGCAGCGCTGCGAATTAATCTTGTGATTATTCGACGCGGCGCTGCCGCGCCAGTGAGCACCGCATTGGACCATGAGGGCAATACCAAAAGATAATGAATAGAGGAGAAAAACCATAATGCATGTACTTCGTTGTTTTCGACTATCCTAACATATGTTTCGCCCTGTTGGTTGCAGGTTTTTCTTTATTGCATGTAACGGTTCACGGCCGCCACGAATACCGTATAACCTCTTCTTTGCAGCCGTCCACGCATGTGCCGCATAGAATGCACTCTACGTTTTCCATGCGGCCCTGATTCACCATATCCTCAACCGGGAGGCTCATGGGGCAGTGCGCCGTACAGGCATGACAATGTTTGCAGATTTCCGGGCCAGACTTTAGCTGCAGCGAATTCCATTAATATGATGCCTTTTCGTATTTTCTGCCTGGTTTTCACATGACACCTGAAATGGGTCTGGAAGCTGTTGTGGCGGAAAATTGCGACTGCAGACAGCAGGCTTAAAAGTTGGCCAGGATGCCGAAAAATCCATGAATGCAGGCTACAACAAACAGCAGGATACCCGTTTTTCGGTGAACGCCGAACTTAACCTTGACCCAGTGCAGGCCGGTAGAAAGCTGAAACAGCAGCAGCAAAAAATTGACAACTCCCAAAATTAAAATAATTGAAACGCCGCCAATGACCATAGCAAAACTTTTTTTTATTTTTTTCCCTTCTCCCTATCCGCTGAAAAGGGGGGCCGAGGATTCGAGGCGTCAGGGGCTTGCGGCGAGCCCTACGGCAGTGGGCTCAGGGCCGAACGACTCAGCCGAACGGTTCAAGGGTTGGGTCATTTAATGTTTCCAACCCTCCAGCTTCCCTCGTCACTCATTACTGCAGTTGGATCATTTTTTTGGCCGGCCCCTGGCCGCCGTGCAAATTGCAGTTTGCCTCGGCCACAATCTCCATCGGCTCGGTGACCGTCAGTTTTATTTCCTTGGTGAATTTGGCGTCCTCAGGCCGGTTGCCTGCGGAATATTCCCACAAAGCCGCATCCTTGCCGTTTACGATGACTTTTACCCAGTTCGTATAATGGAAGTAGTTGTTGGCGCTGTGGGTGATATGGATCTTGACCGTAATTTCCGTTCCCTTCGCCGCCTGGTCGGGTGCCTCAATGGTCACCGCGGATTTATCAGCCAGGGAGACCCCGCTACAAAAGGTAATTACCAGGACCATCACCGCCATTAATATTCCGACCCTTTTGATTTTCATACGTTTAATCCTCCTGATCATCAGCTTAACCGTGTTGTTGCAAAAACCGAGGATGCCCGGAGGCAAGACGTCCAAAGGCGCGCCAAGATCAAAAAAACAGCAGCGTCCGTGCCCCCCATGGCACCTCCCATATCGCTCATTGTTCCTGATTTACAACACCGCCGCCCGACCCCGATAGTCATCCGTCAAAGTAGTCCGGATAGTACTTTGGGCAAAAACAATTCTTGTTGTTTCTAGGCGGGTCCAACACCCTTAACGGCGCGGTTACCAGGACCTTTTCCAGCGCTTCTGCTTTAGCAACGTTTTCGTCCGTAACCTCATAGCTGCCGCCGCTGACAGACAATCGAATTTTACCCTTCTCACACCAGATAAAAACCGGAATACCCCCAACCCGGCAGTGACCCGGTTGCTCTATCCATTCGGTGTCTTTTATCAGCCGGGGAAAGAGCGCAAACACATTGCCGGGATATGGCACCCCTGTTTCCGGTTGGGGGGGTTTTGTGGCGTGCTGCACCAATTCAAAACCAAGGAAGTCAAGGAAGTTTTTAATGTCCTGGGCTGACCCATAGGAAAATGTTACTTCTAAAGAATCGCCGTCATTGGCGTGGCCGCCGTATGCCCGGCAGTAGCGGAACAGTTTAAGCCGCTTGGCCCACCTGCGCAGTTCCGCTTGAGAATGCGCTTTAAAAAAATACTGGTCCCCGCTGTCCATCGTTATCTCCTTTCCTTCGGCGGTAACGGGTGGGGTTGGCTTGCGGTCCCGGACCGCAAATTTTGTACTGTTTTCTACAGGGTTTCTCCTTCTTCGTATACATTACAGATACAGCACAGGAACATGCCCGGCTCGCTGCCGATATTCTTCATGCCGTGGGGCTCCATGCTGGGGATGTAAATGGCGGTGCCGGGGCCGCAGACTATTTTTTTTGCCTTTTCGCCGGTTTCCGGGTTGAATTCCCAGCATTCAAATTCACCGGCCAGGATATACATGGTCTGATGATAAAAGTGGTTATGGATGGGAATCTGGCCGCCGGGCTGGGTGGTAAAAAATCTCAAGCCATACTCGGGATATCCGTTACCGTCATCACCGTGTTTCGACAGCCAGCGAATGCTGGTGCCGATCACCTCATTAAACTCCCCCTTGTAGGGAAACTTGTCGATTTTAACGTCTTCACAGTCCTTCCAGTGTGTTACCTTCATGAAAATTCTCCCTTTCTGAGTCGAAATATCACAATCGGTTCATGCTATCAATCAGAAAATCTGACGGATGCTTGAGAATTAGGACTTTCGATTTTTCAACTGCTGTAATATAGATGGTTAAGCGCCGGGCGTTGCCGCCCAAATCATCTGCGCCGAATCCACAGCCAACTTATAGCGGACATAAGGAGATAAATGATCCCATGACAAAACTTCGAAGCCAAAAAATTCTTCAGCGGCCGCGGTGGTCAAAGGTTCGCGCGCTTTTTAAATCCATGGGTTACAGCGACACGGATTTGGACCGCCCGTTGATCGGAATTGCCAACTCCTGGAACCGTTTGGTGCCCGGTCACTATAACTTGAAGCAGGTCGCCGAGTATGCGGCCCAAGGGATACTTCAGGCGGGCGGCACCCCCATAGAGTTTGGAGTCATTGCCGCCTGTGACGGCGTCGCCAACGGGCATGAGGGCATGCGCTATATCCTGCCTTCGCGGGAGCTGATTGCCGGCAGCATCGAAATCATGGTGCAGGCGCATCGATTGGACGGCATTGTGTTGCTGGGTTCCTGCGATAAGATTGTTCCGGCCATGCTCATGGCTGCTGCACGGCTGGACATTCCGGCAATCCTCGTGGTGGGGGGGCCTGCCGAAGGCGGCTGCCAATTCGACGGGCGGGCGGCTGATACGACCTCCATTGCCGAGGGGTTGGGCATGCTTAAGGCCGGGCGGATCGATAAAGCGACTTACAACCAGCTTGAAAACGCTGCGATGCCCAGCTGCGGGTCCTGTTCTTTTCTGGGAACGGCCAACTCCATGGGTTGTGTTGCCGAGGCCATGGGCATGAGCCTTGCCGGGTCTGCCACCATTCCGGCAACCCATGCCGACCGCCTTCGCTACGCCCAGCATTCCGGACGACGGATTGTCGACCTGGTGCTGAAAGGAATCACGGCACGCCAAATGATCAATCGAATGGGGATAGAAAACGCCATCCGGCTGACAGCCGCCATCGGTGGTTCCACCAACGTGGCCCTGCATCTGCCTGCCATCGGATACGAGGCCGGTGTTCCGGTTCCCATGACCCTTTTTGATGAGCTCTGTCGAACCACACCCCATATTGCCAAGATGAATCCGGCCGCAGCTCCCAACGTACCCGACTTTCACCGGGCCGGCGGCGTCCCGGCCGTCATGAAAGAAATATTACCCCTGCTTCACGCCGGGGCGTTCACCGTGTCCGGCAAGACCGTTGCCGAGAATTTGGTTCATACGCCTCCCGGCGATCCGGCCATCATCCGCTCCCGCAAGGACACATGGAGCAGCCAGGGCGGCCTGGCGGTCCTGCGCGGCAACCTGGCCCCCGATACCGCCGTCACTAAGCCTGCCGCCATCCATGCGGACATGCATACTTTCGCAGGCAAGGCCCGATGTTTTGACTCTGAGGAGGAGGCCAACCAGGCCATCCTGGAGGGGAAGATCCAGGCAGGAGAGGTATTGGTGATCCGCTATGAAGGCCCCAAAGGGGGACCGGGCATGCGGGAAATGGCGACGGCCATGAAGCTGCTTTACGGCTGCGGACTTGCCATGAAAACCGCCGTGGTTACCGACGGGCGCTTTTCAGGTACAAACAACGGCTGTTTCGTCGGCCACATATCCCCGGAAGCTGCCGAGGGCGGTCCTATCGCTGCCGTTCGTGACGGTGATATCGTCACCATCGACATTCCCAACCGGAGCCTTCGGCTGGAAATCAAAGATGATGAGCTACAGGCGCGATTGTCCAAGTGGCAGCGGCCGCCCTCAAAGTTCACCAAAGGCTTTTTGAGCATATACGCCAAACTGGCTGCTTCTGCAGCAGAGGGCGCCATTCTAAAAACCGATTAGTCCGAGCCCCCGACCCATCGTCATTCGGGCAGGATTTCAAGAATCCGGCCGGAATCTGTTTCGAGATTAAACCAGGCCTGACGCAGCGAGGCCAGGGCCAGGGCCAGTCGGCTCTGGGCGGTGGTCAGGTCCCGCTGGGCTTCATTCAGGCGCACCAGGGAAACCTGTCCGGCGGCATATTCTTTTTCCACCAGGTCCCGGTTCTGCCGGTTCAATTCCATGTTGGCCCGCTGCAGGATCATCTGACGCTGGGTGGCGATCACCTGGGTGCTCGAAATCCGGACCTTCGCGCCGGCCCTAAGGCGCAGATCTTCAAGGCCTTTTTGCAGTTCGAGCTCCCGGGCCTTAAGCTCCCGGGTCCTGGCGCGGTCGTATCCGCCGGCAAAGAGGTTGTAGGTGAGGTTAAAGCCGATCGTATGGCCGAAATCGTCCTGCTCGAATGCAGGATCGTCCCGTCGCAGGCCGTCGGCCGACGCCGCAAGATTGATGGAGGGATAAAATCGGCTCTTTGCGTTTTTTATCTGGGCCCCGGCCTGTTTTAAAGCGAACTGACTTTCCTGAATATCCGGCCGATGGGTCAGGGCATAGCGGGCCAGCACATCCGGGTCGGGCGCCGCCATTTCGTCGGCTGTCTCCTGTTCCAGGCGCGCAATCTGCACGCCGGAAGGAAAGCGCGACGCCGGGGCTCCCAGCAGGGCCGCCAGTGCGAAAAGGGTTTCTTCAAAAACCCGCTCGGCGTTGATCAAACGGGTTTTGGCCTCATTGACCCGGATCTTGAAATTGAGCACATCGCTGAGCGAACCGGTTCCGATTTTATGTCGGGCTTCGGCGTCCACCAGCTGGCGCAGGTTAAAGGTTTCGTCGGCCCTGGCAATGGCGATGTCCTCCAGGGCCAGTTGGGCCGCAAAATAGGACGCTGCAACCGCGGACAATATCAGGCGTTTGGCTTCATTTTGGGCGGACTCGCTCTGATCCCGGCCGTAACGGGCTGTGGCATTGGAAAATTTTCGCGAAAACCCGTCGAACAAAACCCAGGTGGCGGTCATGGCGGACTGGAAGCGTTTTTCCGGATCGTCTCCTAAAATGTTGGGGTTGTTTTCGGCATATGAAATCCTGGCGCCCGATAGGGTGGCGTCCAGACTGGGCCAATACCTGGCACGGGCCTGCTCCAGGCGCTCCCGGGCCTGCTCGACCCGGGCCTCGGCCGCCGCCAGGGTCGGGTTGTTTATCAGCGCTATTCTGGCGGCCTGCACTAAATCGAGCGTTCGGATCTCATCCCAGCGCACGGCTTGGGTTTGTCCGTCCGGCGCCATTTGCGGGAAAGGAATTTTATCTGCGGCGGGTGCGTGCCCGCCGGCAAACAACACCAGGCTTAACGCTGCGATCAACCGCAAAGGGTTCCATAGCTTTTTAGGTGACATCGGTCTTTTTCTCCCGTAATCAAATTGGTTTTTCTGTAAATCAGGTCTGCACCCCGGCTGTTTCCGGGCGCTGCGGTGTTTTCGGATCGTCGGCCAGCGGGTCGTCGTGCCGGTTGCGGGCCGGCTCCACATCTACCCGCTTGGGCCAGACACCGTATCGCAGGCGATGAATCAGCAGGCGCAGGTCGCTGAGTATCGCCAGCAGGCTGGGTATCAGCACCAGGGTCAGGACCGTGGCAAAGGCAACGCCGGCAGCCAACGACAGCGCCATGGGAATCATAAAACGGGCCTGGAGGTCGGTCTCCATGATCAACGGCGCCAGTCCGCCGATGGTGCTGAGGGACGTCAGGAAGATGGCCCGGAAGCGGCGCGCGCCGCCCTGGATAATGGCCTCGAAAAACGGCAGGCCTTCGGCCATATTTTCATTGACCCGTTCGATCAGGACGATGGCGTCGTTGACCACGACCCCGGTCAGGGCCACCATCCCGAAAATGCTCATAATAGATAACTCAAACCCCAAAACCGGATGCGCCAGAACAGCGCCGATGATGCCGAAAGGAACCGTAAACAGGATCACAAACGGCTGGGTGTAAGAGCGAAACATGGTGGCGATGATAATGAAGATGCCCACCACTGCCGGGGGAAAACCGATATAAAGGGATTCAAACGATTCCCGCATTTTTTTCTGTTCGCCCTGCTGCGCGACGCTCAAATTTGGAAAATGGTCTATGAGCTGCGGAAAGTAGTTGGCGTTGAGCTCCTCAAAAATTTCATTGGCATTGGCATTGTTGGTATCGATATCGGCGCTGACGGCTATCCGGCGCAAACCATTGGTGCGTTTGATGGTGGAGTAGCCGGGTGAAAAATAAATATCCGCCACCGACAGCAGGGGAACCTCATGCCCTGCGGGCGTGCGGATATATACTTTTTCAAAATCCGACAGCCGGCGCCGTTCGTCGGCTGTGTAACGGACCTTTATCCGGACATCGTCCCGCCCCCGCTGAAGGCGGACGGCTTCGTCCCCGTAATAGCCCGCATACACCTGGCGGGCCAGGTCGTCCACCGTCAGGCCCAGGGTTTGGGCCTCGGGTTTCAGTTTCAGACGCAGTTCGTTTTTGCCGCGGGAATAATCGGAGCGAATCTGAAAGACGCCTTCGAACTTGCGCAGGCGCTCTAAAAGGTCTTCCGAGGCCCGGATGATGGTGTCCATATCATACCCCTGCAGCCAGACTTCAATGGGCGCCCCCGGAGGGCCGTGCTGCATCCCCTCGAAAATCAGCGATTTCACGCCCGGGATTGCACCGACCTCCTTTTCCCACGCCACCATCAGGTCCTTGGTATGGATGCCGCGCTTATCGGATTCCAGCAAAATAGCCTGTACCGAGCCGACATGGGGGCCGGTATCCGGGATCTGCTGCAGGGTCTGGCCCACCAGCGAAAGCCGATCCTTTATAAGGGGATCCCCCGAGCGGGTTCCTGTTCGCCGGGCCAGCCCTAAAAGCGCTGCGTCTATTTTATTGACGGCATCTTGGGTGATCTCCACCGGGGTTCCGTCCGGAAATTCAACCGTGGATGTGATGATAAAACCGTCCACAGCCGGGAACACCTCGAACTTCAGCAGTCCGCTGCGCAGAAGACCGACGGTCAGCAGTAAAATGGCAATGGCCGTGGCAAATGAAATATAGCGCCAGTAAAGCGTTTTTCCCAGAAAGGGTTTATAGACCCTGTCCACGAACCATTCCATGCCCCGGGCGGTCAGGTGGTGCAGGGCTTCCAGCCGGCGCGTAATGGGGTTTATATGTTTTTCTTTCCTGTTGGGATTTGGCAGGTCGCTCAGGTGGGCCGGCAACAGAAACAGGCATTCCAGCAGCGAGATCATCAGGCAGGCGATGACCACCAAGGGCAGGATGGCGATGAATTTTCCCATGATCCCACCCACGTAAAAGAGCGGAACAAAGGCCACAACGGTGGTCAAAACCGCCGCCACCACCGGCATGCCGACCTCGCTGATGCCGTCCACGGCAGCCCGCAGGGGCGGCTTGCCGCTTTTGCGGTGGACGTAAATCGCTTCACCCACCACAATGGCGTCGTCCACCACGATCCCCAAGACCATGATCAGGCCGAACAGCGACACCATGTTGATCGTTCCGCCCGCAGCCCACAGGATAAACAGGGCGCCGGCAATGGAAATGGGAATCCCCATGCCGGACCAGAAAGAAAGCCGCGCGTTTAAAAAGGTCCACAACAGCAGAAACACGATGCCCAGGCCGATGATGCCGTTTTTCAGGAGCAGGTTGATGCGCGAGCGCAGCATCTCGGTGTTGTCGTAAAGGACCTTTAGATTGGCCCCGGCCGGAAGCACCTGCTGTTTTATCTTGACGAACGCCTGCACGGCTTTGGATATTTTCAGGGAGTCTTCTTCCGAGGTCTTCCAGACCATGACGAGAACCGACGTTTCGCCGTTGATGGTGGCGGCGATGGGATCTTCGGTAAAGCCGTCTTTAATAACGGCCAGCCGGTCGAGGGTGATGATTTCACCTTCCGGCCGGGCCAGAACCACGATCCGGGCGAGCTCTTTGCCGGTGTATTTTCTGCCCACCGTGCGGATGCGGATTTCTTCTCCCCTGCTGCGGATGGTGCCCCCGGCCAGGTTAAGGTTGCTGCGGCGTACGGCGGCCGCCACATCGCTTAATTTAAGGCCGTATTTGCGCAGCTGCGCCTCAGAGACTTCGATGGAGATTTCATATTCCCGGGAGCCGAAAATACTGACCTGGGAGACTTCCGGCAACTGCTGAATTTCATCTTTGATCCGTTCGGACCATTCCTTGATGCGGCGCTCGGTCATCTCGCCGGAAAGGTACAGCAGCATCACGGCGTCCTTGATGGTCAGTTCGTCGATCACCGGCTTTTCAGCGTCGGCTGGAAACGTGGAGATGGCGTTGATCCGGGTGCGAACATCTTCCAGGACATCCGCCACCGGGTAGTTTTCCTTGACCTCGATCAGGGCCGTGCCCACGCCCTCTTTGGACGTGGTGGTATACTGTTTGATCCCTTCGATCTCTTGAACGGCTTCTTCGATTTTCTGACTGATCCCCTCTTCAATTTCTTCCGGGTCCGCCCCGGGGTAGACAACGGAAACGGTGAGCATCTCCAGGGAAAACTCCGGAAAATTTTCCCGGATCATGGACATGGCCGCGATGCCGCCCCCCAGAAAAATCAGGATAAACACAATATTGGCAAAGACGGTATTTCGGGCAAATTGGGCAAACAGGCGTCTCATGAGCGGCCGTCTCCTTTGGTGTGGCGGGTGATGTCAATCAGAGAATTTTCCAGGGGATCGATCAGCCGGGTGGTGATGACCGTGTCGCCGTTTTTAAGTCCGGCCGAGACGTATGTGGTTTCCCCGTCGATGCGGGCCACCTCCACCGGGAGGGTCTTGAGGCGGCTGTCGATGACCACGTGAACCGTATTTTCAAAGCTGACGGCCTCGCGGGGGAGCTGGAAAACATTCTCAAGGGTCCGGCCCGGAATACTCACCGTACAGAACATGCCGTCAACAAGGGGCAGCCGGCCGTCGGTGTTTGAAATCACATCCCGGCCGCTGACCCGCACGGCAACGGTCAGGGTGCGGGTCTTTTGCTCGAACTTGACCACCCGGTGCAGGGTCCCTTTCCAGAAATGTCCTGCTTTGTCTTCGGTCCAGCGGATCCGGCATGAAACCGGTTTGAGCGCAGAGAACCAGGCCGTGTTTTGCGACGGACTGCTGTTTGTAAACTGAAGCCATTTGCGGGCGTCCAGACTGTCCAGGGAAATCTGAATTTCAAGGGCGGAATCATCCGCCAGGGTCAGAACATGCTGGCCCGGGGATACGAACTGGCCTTTTTCCAGCCCGACGAACTTGACCCGGCCGTTAAAGGGCGCCCGGACCCGGCAGCGTTCGAGATTGGCCCTGGCCAGCGACAGGCGCGCCTGGGCCGAAGCCAGGCTGCTTTGGGCTTCTTTGATCTGAATCGGGTAAAGCGCCAGGGCCTGATTCATCTGGTCCACCCCGTCGGTGGCTATGTTAAACCCTTTTTCGGCATTTTCAACCCCGGTGCGGGTGCCGACGTTGTCGTCGGCAAACAGTTTACGCAGCCGTTCGAACTCGGCCCCGGCCAGATCCCGGTTGCGCTGGAGGGTTTTCAGCCGATCACGGTCGAGGGCAAATTGCTTTTCGAGCCTGGCGATGACGTTTTGAAACTGATTTACTGCGGCCTGGGCTTCCGCAAGTGCCGCCTGATAGTTGGTATCATCGATCTTAAAAAGCGTCTCGCCTCCGGGAATCGTTTCGCCCACGTCCAGCCGGGGGTGAATTTCCACAACCCGGCCGGATACCTCGGGGGCGATCATCACTTCTTTCTGGGCCCGGGCTTCGCCAAATCCGGTGATAAAAACCGGGGTGTCCTGGGACTGTACGGTCATAACTTCCACCCGAACCATGCGCTCCTTGACGACCTTTTCAGCCGGTGGTTTTTTTAAACCCGCCAGTTTGGACATGCCGAACAAACCGAAGCCCAGGATGATGATACAAATGAAAATCCGGAAAAAAATATTCAGTACCGGTCGCTTGGTCTTTTGGTGATTATTTAGCGTCATTTTTGTTAACCCCTTACTCCGATTCCAACACCGTTATTATTTTTTCGAGAACTTGGCACCATTTGCGGGTGGTTTCAGGACCGATTTTTTCCACCATGCCGACAAAAAATGCCAGAATGGTGTTTTCAATTTCGCTGCTGGTTTTGGTTGTTTCCGGCGAAATCTGTACAACGACTTTGCGCCGATCCTCGGTGCTCTGCCGGCGGACCAGAATCCCTTTGTCCACCAGCCGGTCCACCATCACCGAGGCCGACGGCGGGGAAACCCCCATCTGCCGCGCGATATCTGAGATGCTCATGGCGCCCTGGTTGCGGATATTCATGACCACATGGAGCTGAACCAGGGACAGATCCTTAAACGTTTTAGCGCCCTCGCAGGTTACCAGGTGCGAAGAAATTATCCGGTCGATACGGTCGTGTATGAGTTTGCCGGTGGTGAAAATATAGCGGGCCTGTTGCCATATTTCGTCATTTTTCATTGCCGTCTTCTCCGCCAAAAGAAACAAAGTCAAATACGTAAATCGCTTAATAATTAGTCTAATTAATGTTTAGTCAAACTAAATATTAATTAACCTATGCTTTGTCAAGCATTTTTTTCAACCTTGATGACCTGCTTGTTCCAGGCCAAATCCACCGAACTACCCCCGTGGCCATTTTTTCCTGTTTCCTTTTAAAATGGTGGGGTGTATCATCAGCGTCATTTTTTCCAACCCCGTCTTTATAGCAGGAGGATATATGTCTTTGACCTTTCGACAAGCGGCATTTACGCTTTGTTTCGCTTTTTTTCTTTTATTGCTGCCGGCGCCTTCAGCGCAAAGCGCTGCCAAATCGGAGGCGGAAAAACTGTGGGACCAGGGCCAGGCCGAATACGAGAATGGCCGCTACGAGCAGGCCCTGCGCTACTACGAAAGCGCCCTTGCAGCCTCCCGGCGCACAAACGATCTTGACGGCGCCGGAAGCACCCTCTACAGCATCGCCCTTACCTACGAGGGCCTCAACCGATTCGACCGGGCCCTTGCCAGCTACGAGGCTTCGCTTTCAATTTACCGGCAGCTCAAAAGCGCCCCGGACATGGCAATCAACCTGCTCAACATGGGCTCCATCGAGTACCGCACCTTTGCCAGGTACGACGCCGCCCTTTCCCATCTCCAGGAGGCCCTGAAAATCTTCCGGCAGATCAACGAGGAGGAATTCGGCGCCCTGGCCGCCTTTCAACTGGGAACCCTCTACGTGAACACCGGACAGTACCGGTCGGCGATGGGCTACCTCGAGGATTCTCTGCAAACGAACCGGAAACTCAAGAGCGCCGAAGGAACGGCGTCGGTCCTTCACAACCTGGGCAGGGCCCATGCCGGTATGGGTGAATACCAGCGGGCGATCTCCCTTTACGAAGAGGCTGTTTCCATCGACCGCAGGCTCAACCGTTTCGACGATCTTGCCGCAGGCCTCACCAGTCTCGGGTATGCCTACAACGATCTTTACAAGTACGATAAGGCGCTTGATTATTACCGCGAAGCCCTCGATCTGGCCCGCAGCCGCAAGCTGCCGGGCCGGGCTGCGACCGCCCTGAACAACTTGGGCACGCTTTATTTCGACCTCGGCCGGTATGAAACAGCCCTGGCCACCTACCAGGATGCCCTTAAAATCAACCGGGAGCTTTCCCGGGAGTCGGAGATCGCCGTCACCCTCAACAATATCGGCAACCTCTATGCCGCCATCGGCCTGGACCACAAGGCCCTCCCCTATTTCAAGGAGGCCCTGGCCATCAACCGGGCCCGGCAGCGGCCGGCCGAAACCGCCGTGAACCTCAACAACATCGGCACGAACTACTACCACACCGGCCGCTACGACAGCGCCCTCAAATACCTGGGCGAGGCCATGAAGATTCGAAAACAGCTCGGCAACCCCCACGAGGTTGCCCGCATTCTGGACAACATCGGTGCGGTCTACCTCTTCCAGAAGCGATACCAGGAAGCCGAGGCGACGTTTCTGGAAAGAAAGGCGCTCCAGCCCAAAATCCAGGGGATCCGCCTCAACTATTCGGGCCTGGTGGAAACCTGCATTGCCACCGGCCGGTTTGCCGAAGCCCGCGCTTACCTGATGGAAATGCCGCTGCCCGATGCCCGCCAGCGCGATGCCTACCGCATCGACTACCACAGCCAGCTCGGCCGGTTATACAAGGGAGAAAAGCGATACGCCGATGCCTCCGCCGAACTGCTCAGCTCGGTCCTCATCATCGAGGAGATGCGCCAGACCGCCGGTGAAAAGGGCGGTTTTCTCGGCGGAGGCAGTGCCGGCGGCCGGGCCCGCGCATACAGGGCGCTCATCGAATCCCTGACTGAACAGGCCATCGCCGGCAAAGCCGTCGATTCCCGCTTTTCAGCCTTTGGCCGGGATGCGGCTGCTGCGGCCTTCTATTTTGCCGAGGCCACCAGGGCCCGGACGCTCCTTGAAGCCCTGGCGTCGTCATCGAAAAAGCAGGGCGGCGCGCGGCTGACGGACCACCTGAAGGAAAAGGAAGCGGCCCTGCTTTCCCGGCTCGACGAACTGGAAAAGCGCTGGGAAGCCGTCTACCGGCAGGGGGGTGCGGCCCTTGACGAGATGGTCCGGGAAAAGGCGCGGCTCACGTCCCAACTGTCTTCCCTCGTGGCCAAATTGAGAAAAGACGCGCCGCTGTATGCCGCCCTGTACTACCCCCGTGCCATGGCCCCGGAAAGCTTGTCCCTCAAGCCGGATGAGGTGCTTCTGGAATACGCCCTGGGGGAAACGGCCTGTTATGTCTTTGTGGTCGAAAAGGGCGCTATTTCCCGGATCATCCGGATTCCCGAGGGGCGCGAGGCGCTGGAGGCAAAGGTAAAGCGTCTGGTGGAATCCATATCTGAAAATTCGGGCGCGGGGTTTTCGCCCCCCAGCGCCCGGGAACTCTACGACCTTCTCCTTTCAAAAGCCCTGGCCCCGGTGGCCGACAACACCAAAGTCATCATTGTGCCCGACGGTATTCTCGGACTGCTCCCCTTCGAGGTGCTGGTGGCCACTGAAGGCGCCCCGACAGTATACGCATCCGACCGCTGGAACTTTACCTACACCCAGTCGGCCACCATCCTGGGACTGTCGCGGATGCTCCCGGCGCCCCGGTCGGACCGACCGCTCTTTGCCCTTGGAAACCCCATATACTCCAAGGACGATCCCCGCTATGTCGCCCGCCTGTCCGGCAGCCCGACAACCCCTTCACCGGCCGGTGACGACCCCCGCTACGGCTTCAGAGGGGTGACGGTTGTGCCCCGGGACGACTCGGACCGAGACGAGTGGCAATCCGTCTATTTCCCGCCACTTCCAGAAACCGAGGACGAAGTCAGGGCGATTGCCGCTATCCTGGGTGTTTCCGTGGGAACGCCGGATGTGCTCCTGGGCATTAACGCCAGCGAGACCCGGCTGCGGAAAGCACCCCTGCGCGAGTACCGGACGCTTCACTTTGCCACCCATGCCGACCTTCCCGGGAAGGTACAGGGTATCCGTGAGCCGTTTCTCCTGCTCGGCCAGGTTGAAAACCAAGGCAATGACGACGGGTTCCTGACCCTGTCGGAGGTGCTCGACCTCGATCTTGACGCGGACCAGGTGGTGCTTTCAGCCTGCGTCACCGGAAAAGGCAAAGTCATGGAAGGCGAAGGGGTGGGTAGCCTGGCACGGGCCTTCATCCACGCAGGCGCACGGAGCGTGGTCGTCAGCCTCTGGAACCTGGCGTCAGTGGAAGCGGTCGAATACATGACGCGCTACTATGATTATCTCAAGGTGGAAAAGGACCTGTCAAACGCCCTCCGGCTGGCCCGCAGGGACATGAAAGCCAAATACCCGAATCCGTTTTACTGGGCCGTCTTTGTCATGCACGGGGAGGATTGATCGCAAACTGCGACCGCCTTGTATATGTGTATAGGGGACATATCGAGTTTTAAATTCTTGAGGACGGCCGGATCACTTCAGTCGGTAGACAGGGGAATCCTTTCCGAAATTGATGATCAGGGGCGTCTGCGGGTGCCCGATTGTTTTTGATATGTCTGTTGTGGCCTGTTTCGAGTATACGCCAAGTTCTGTCAGACTGACCGCCCCGTCCTGGTTGCGGTCCGCCGCCTGCTTGTTACTCAGGCCGTCCAGCAGCGTGTGGGTGAAAAGCCCGTTGCCCCGGTAACCGTCCAGGGCCGCCTCTTTTGAATTCGCAGATGCATACAGGTGCAGCCCCATCTTTTTGGCAAGAACCGACATCCGCGCATCATACAACCCGCTGACGATATAGTCGATCCCGCCCGCATGGCAGGTATCGAAGATTAGCAGCTGAGAGAGGGATTTAATCTTCTTTGACATCTCGACGATCTCGTTCGAACTGAGCATGGCGTCCGGCCTTATCATGCCGTCGTAGTCGTGGGTGAGCATGTAGTACTGGTTCTGAAGAAGGATGCCATGGCCGGCTGCAAAGAAAATAAAACTGTCATTGGGCCTTATCTGTTTTGAAAGGCTGCCGATCGTGTCCGTTATGTTTGACCGGGTCGCATCGGCATTGGCGAGAACGGTGCGGTGGATGTTCCGGGAGGGGTAAAGGGTCTCTGCTTGTTTGACAAGCCTTTCTTCAATGTCATTTGAATCTTTTACGGCATACTTGAGGTTGATGGTATCGTCTTTGTAGCGGTCGATGCCGATGGTGAGGATATACAGACGGGGTTCTTCTCCCGCTATCCGGGCATTGAATTTTGCCGTCTTCATATATCCCTGGACCGTGTTTTCCCTGTTAAAGGCGGTTACGCTGATCTCGTTTTCTCCTGAAACAGCCTCGATTTCCCTGCAGTCTTTGAACACCTCTCCTTTTGATCCTGCCGATACCGGGCCGATGTCGACCTTTTCGTTTATTTTGATGCTGCGCATATCCGCATAGATCGCCCGGCTGTTGAGGGTCGCCAACTGCGTTTTTTCAGAGGTTGTCCGGACGATGTCCTTATAATAGCCGTCCGATTCAATCAGCTTGCCGTTATGGAACAATCTGACTTCGCCGATGCCGCCGCCCGTGCTGTTGATCTGGTAACAGACCTTGGCCGTCGGAGATGCGGCAGATACCGAGACCGGGCTGATGTCAACCACCGGCGGCGGGCTTTTGGCGGCGTCCTTCATCGTGATCGTGATCAGGTCTTTTATGTCATCTCCCCTCAATTTTGCCGCCACAATATCCGGGCGATAGAAAACGTCGTAGAACTGGTCTACGCTGTAATCTCTCCCCTCATAGTTGACCTTCAGGTATTGCGCACCTTTCGATGAGGCGTTGTAATAGCCTTCCGGTGCAACCACCAGCCATTCGCCGTCGTCAAACAAAACCAGCGTGGCGATTTCGTCGCCCGTCGTGACGTCGAAGATCCTGAACGAGGCGTCCGATCCCATGAAAATGATCCGCTTGCTGTCCGGTGTGAAGGAGACCCAGCCGTTGACGATCCCGCCGAATCGTCTGATATCGACAAAGCGGTCGTCGGAAACCTTGAATGCCCTGAACAGTGATCCGGAAGAGATATCCCACAGCTTGGCAAGACCGTCCGATCCGCCGACGGAATGAATCCACCTGCCGTCGGGAGAAAAGGCCACCGCCTTGGTTCCCACGCTCCCGGCGTGGCCCTGTATGGTTTTCAATTCCACTCCGGAAGCGATATCCCAAAGCCGTACCGATCCGTCTGTCCCTCCCGAAAGTGCGTATTTTCCATTCGCTGAGAAAGCCATTGCCAGGACGGCATGTCCCAAACCCTTATTTGCTCCTGTGCCCGCAAAGGTGCGGACAAGCGCCCCCCTGGATACATCCCACAGACTTATGGTTCCCCTGTCGGCTTCCACCGCTTTGCGGCCGCCGCCCCCTGTGGACATCGCATAGTTCCCGTCGGGTGAAAGCGCGATGATGCCGCCGCCATGCCCGGCATTCCATTCGGCTATCTTGGCGCCGCTCCGTGCGTCATAAAGGACCATCTTGTCCTCACGGAAGGTGAATTCCGCTGGATCGCATATCAATACCCTTTTCCCGTCCGCCGACACACCGATGCTTTCCGCAGGGTCGTTCCCTATTTTCCTGATGAGTCTGCCCGATGACAGATCCCACAAGTTTAGCTCTTCCCCGCCGGACAAGGCGTGCCGGCCGCCTGAAGCAAAGGCGACGGGAATCAGACCCGTTGTCAGCAAGGTGCCCATGATTTGGGGAAGCTTCGCCGAGTACCTGCTGATCAGCACGCCTCTCGAAATATCCCAATATGTGAAACCGTCCATTCCTCCGGTCAACAGATATTTTCCGTCTGGAGAAATATCCGCTCCTCTTGCAATAGGTGCCGATTGCGTCAGGCTCATACGCGTTTCGCCGACGACGACATGGAGATTGGGGGTCGCCGTCATGCAGGATGCCAGGAGTATCGTCAGAAAGACACAGAAAAAAGACCTGAAACGCATGCACGCCTCCTGTCATATGAAGGGGGTGTAAATAAAAAGTGAGGAAAGGTGGAGAGATAGTGCTCTTTTTTCGGGGTGAAATTATAATGGGATTTCGCCAGGGGTGTCAAGGGAAATGCAACGAGGGTCGAGGGTCGGGCCATGGCGATTGCTTGATTTTTCGTTATTAAGGTCCCGCAAAAAAGTGTTTTCAATGCCTATTTCGTTGTTTTCGGCCCAGAAAAGAGCATTATAGGAAGCAGATCCATCCCGGAGCCGATACCCTTCACTGCCCCCTTTGACATCCCTTCCGACAAAAACAGCGTTTTTGGCCTCGAAAAAGTTGTTATTGCCCCTATCCAGGCTACAAATTCAAAACCATTTCATACAATATCAGTCTCTTACCGTTGCCCGACCCCAGACCCGCATTTATCAACACCATTTCTATTTCTTAAAGTCTATAAGATCCTGACTATCAGCTGCCCCTGTGGCCTTCCATTTTCTACTTTTTTTCAGCCAGGCTGATACCACATCTTCATGCTGACGCGCATATTTCTGATTGATGAGAACATCCACATCGAACCATTCCAGCGCTGCATACCAAGGAGGCTGGCCGGTTTTAAAATCTTCATCGAGTGTAACATCGTAAAAAAACAGAACATCAAAATGCATTTCGCCGGGAACAATGGACAGTTCATAGTAAAAAGTCTGCACAAGGGGTTCCGAATACGTCAGACCTTTTGGGAGCAGCAAAATTTCTTCGGCGATCCTCCGGGCGGCGTCCAGCGGATCTTCACCGAATTTCAGGTGGCTGGCAGGCACGGTGAAGCCATGCTGGTTGGCCTTTACACGTTTTTCATCCATGCCGGCGATCTTTTCCCAGGCCGGATGCTCTCTGTATTTTCCGAGAAGAACTTCGCGCCCCTTCACGACAAAAAGGAAAACGCAAAGGCACATCCCGCCTGCCGGCACACTTTTATATCCTTTGGGCGGAGCAAACGGGGCCAGCCACAAAAAGGTGTCATTCCGGTCTGTTTTTTGTGAGCACATGTCCTTTACTCCCTACCTGTTTTTTTCACCCCTGAAAACTACATCTTTTCCTGATTCATATTGATCAAAAAGGCAAATAAAGCCATACTCGCCAATGGACATTTTTTTCGCTGAATATGTCCGCCGAATTCGGCGGCGCGGCTTTCCTCAATTGAACAACGGAATAGTTATTTACTTATTTGCGGACGTCCCTGTTGTCTGAAGATATTTTATTCGGATAGCCACCTCAACGTGCTAAAATTTTTGACAAGCGGATTCACAAAACGGACGCCTTCAATGACGCCGCCGACATTAAAATCTTCAGAAAAAATTGTTGGAATTTGGTGAAGTCGCGCTGATGCCCAAATCTGCGCATCCCAATAGGCCATCTTATGCTCACGAACGCCCCGGACAGCCTCCAGCACGACCGGTCCCGTTACATCCAGGACTTCCCAGGCAAGCAGGTAGTTTTGAATTCGCTCGTATGCCTCTTTAACTGTCAGCGGCGGAGCGAGTTTCTGGGTGGCATTGACATAAAATTCACCCAGTATCTGAGACGAGAGAACGCCCAGCCCCTCTGCTACCAGATCCTCCAGAACTGCAAGGGCTTGTGGCTGTTTCTCCGGTTCTGCCTGGTCGTAAGCATAAAGCAGGATGTTGGTGTCAACTAGTATCTTATTTGCCGCCATAACGTTTTAACCTGCCCTCGTAAGCATCCTCGCGTCGGAATCGGCGCCCGCCTCGGCCTGCCGCCATCCTTTTTGAAATAAAAGCCTTTTCCTTCTCCCAGGCTCCTAAATCTCGAACGCCGGAGGTGAGCAAAACCGTTTGCCTGTCAATGACACTGCGAATGACCTCCGCCTCCGTAACACCCAGCATGCGTGCTCTTTTTTTGAGTATGACATCCTGTTCAGCTTTTATATAAATCTGCTTTCGAATCATCTGAGCCATATTGACACCCTTTCTTCAAAATTATACATCGCATTATACATCGCGGATGCGGACCTGTCAATCATTGCGATTGCGTCTATATGTTAATAGATCCTGTCTCAAAAAAGTCTTTCCTCAAAACCATTCCACACGAGATTAGTCACTTGCCGTGGCCCGACTCCAGATTCTGATAGCTGTACATAAAGTTCAGCGGCTCGAGCCAGGCAAATCAGAATTCATATGAGATAGTATTGTTACTTTCAGAGATCAAATTGTTTGCAAAGAGAATATCAATGATCCTGTCGACGTCGCTCTGCGTAATGTTCTTCTGAAACATTGATGAAATGTGCTGAGACAGCGTTGCGTGCCTGCGGGGGCGCGACTTCTTTTCCGATTTGCTTAACACTTCAAAAACCCGCTTGTAATTTGGTTCTTCCGTAGCGGCAGATTTAGGCTCAAGTTCAAGCAGGCTGTTAATCCGCTTACATTTCAGGCCATTCTTGTTCAAGTGCCGAAGCAACGGATCAAATCCTTTATCTTTTGATAGAACAATGCAGTGAAGGTCTGGCGACTTCTCGACCACACGACCGAGATGGCACGCGATGTAAAAATCAAGGGCATTGCTGCCGTTACCCTCGACCCGTTGCCACTCAACTCGGTCGCCAAGTCTCTGAGCACAAGCGACAAGATCGATTGGCACACTCTTCTGGCTCGACCCGACAAAGATAGTGACGTGGATGTTTTCCCCAAGATGGGTCAAATCTACTTTCTGAATGTTTTCGAAATCTATGAGAAGTAATTTTTGAGTCATTTCAACCTCAACTGTTAGTCGAGACGTCCACGGACACGGCCTATCCTTAGTTATTTAATTATTTAAAAACGTCCCCATTGTCCATTGTCTAAAACAGGACGAAGAACACGCCGTTGCCTACCAGCGCCAGCCCGATGAACACTGCCAGCAGTCGATCGCTCATGTCGCCAAGCCCGAGCCGCAACGCCAGAAATATTGCCGGGATTACAAGCACATATGTGCACAAGGCCATGCCGAAACGCTGCAGCCGCACCCGCTGCGCTTTACGGACAGCGTTGTCCGGCGACACGATTTGTTCACTCGTTGTGTTCTGTTCGTTCGTCGTCATCGATTCTCCGCCCGGTAAAGCGGTTACTTGCAACGGCATCTCCGTGCAAGACAATTACGGATCATATAATCACTTTTCTCCAAAGAATGAATCAGGTTATCGGCCAGCCTCAAATTTCAACCATCAGCTTTGGAGGAGCAAGGGCTTTTATTAATCCCGGATATTTTAATCTGCCCAAGGCAGACATGTGCGGCAGGTTAAGATTTATAGGCGTGAAAGCGAACATTAGATAAATGAGGTCAGCTTGTCAACTGATTTAGGAAAATTAAAGCCCAAGGGCCGATGTGCCAAGAAAAGGTCCTAAAAAAATCCTTAAAAATCATACCGTATCTGAAAACCGACAACCTGCATCGTGTTTATTATTGTTTCGAAGAAACCCCTCTGTTCCCGGTCCGAAAACGGCTCTTCAAGGCCGAAGTCTTCCGGGGGGTGATGCCAATCTTTATAATTTGAAATATAAAGACCCAGGCCGAAAGCAACGTTCCAGTTGTTGAGTTTGCCTGCATCGCGATCCCAGCTAAAGCCCAAAAGCGGCTGGCTGGCGAGGCTGGGGTTGTAAAGATCAGGCGGTTCGAAGAGAGACGGGGGGTAAATCATTTTGGCCGGCATCCACTGCATTTGATGCAATTCACTTGGCAGCAGCATCAACGCATTTGCCGGCAGGAGGTCTTTTTTAATCTCTTTTTTTTCATCAGCGCCGCTGCGGACGAGATCAGGAGATAGAGTGCCTGGCGCCGCCGTCTGTTTTAAGTTCGGCACCGGCGGCGGATTGGCATAAAGCGCCTCGGAAAAGGCCGGCTCCCCCGCAGCAGCAAATCCAGGCGCACCGAATATCATGACGGACATGCTTGCGAAAAGGACAATCTTTCTTTTGTTTTTTTGTTTCATCGGCGACCCCTTTTTGAGGTTTTTTTGCCGCTGCTGCGCGTCCAGCACCAACTAACGATCCTCAATAGATGCTTTTCGATGTATTTAAGATGCAACTACCATGCCGTCCGGAGAAATTTCGCTGTATCGATTAATACGTTGAATAAACAGTTGGTTATGCCGGTTTTCGCTGTCGGATCTTCCGTGCTTTCCTGAAAATCTGTATCCTTTTTTGAACGGGTGTGAGTTTTAATGTACTTTTCGGCGATAAGAAAGGGGCGTAAGGCTCACAGCGCAAGGCGCAGAGGGAAAGGACAGAAAAGACGGAAGTAACGAATGACAAGTGACGAGGGAGAAGGGGTGGCGCGTAGAAGCTGATAAGAAAAGAGGGCATAAGGCGAACGGCGCAGGGCGAATAGAAGTGACGAGTAACAAGGGACGAGGGAAACGACAAAAGGCGTAAGGCGCACAGCGAAAATCCTGGGAGGCTGGGACTATCTATTATCCAAAAGATTTAAAGATCCCCGTTCTAAAGCTATTTGTCTCGCCAAAAACATTTTTGCAAGGCTCTGATAGGGTACATCTTTCTTGTTGGCCAGGATTTTGAGTTCCTCCAGCATGGCCTCAGGCAGACGAATTGAAATTGATTTAAGGGAGGGTTTTAGGTTCGGAAACTTCGCTTTTTTAAAACGGCCTGCTTCAAAATAATCAAGCGGTGAATGTTTAGCCCAAAATTCGCGCTCTTCATCTTCATTGCTAAACTTCGGAATTTGTTTGTCCGTTTTCTTCATAATATTTCTTTTCCTTTTTATTCATGTCTCTTGCCGAAATAACTCTCAGCAGCTTGCCTCTTTTAGTAAAAATGCCGGTAAGAAGCCGATCAAAATCAGTATACATATCAAGATTTTTTTTCCAATGCGCCGGGAAAAAGTGGTAACGCTGGGGGGTTTAGACAATGTTTTTTAGCTGTCTGCTGAAACCGGCGGCCGTTTGTCAAACCAGGGCTGGGCTTTCTCCAGTTGCCCGGCCAGCCGGAACAGGGTATCTTCCGCGCCGAAAGGTCCCATGAACTGCGACCCGCAGGGCAGATTGTCCGATGTCCAGTGGAGCGGCACGGTCATGGCCGGCAGCCCGGTCAGGTTGGCCAGCTGGGTAAAGGGGGTCCGCTCCAGGCTCTGCTGCGCCATCTGGTCCACGAAGTCCGCCCGTTTTAACAACCACCCCAGTTTCAGGGTGCTGACCGTTTTCATTAATAAAACCTCTACGGGTTTGGGCTGAAGTTCGCCGATTTTGGCCGGCGGAAAGGCTGTGGTGGGCGTCAAATAAAGATCATACCTCTGGAAAAAGCGTCCCATGGCCCGGGCAGCCCGGTCCCAGCGGCGCAGCGCCGTTACCATATACCCGGCTGAAAAGCTGCGGCCCAGTAGACCCAGTGTCCAGGTTAACAGCTCGACATCCCCTGGTCCGGCCTTACGCTTTAAAATTATTTCCAGCTCTTCGATGTCGGCAGCCGTTTCGCCGAAATATAAGGTAAGAAAGCTCCGGACCAGGCCTTTTCCGTCAATGTCCGGCCGGTCCTCCGTTACATCGTGTCCCAGCTCCTGCAGCAGTTTGGCGGTATTTTCCACGGCCCGGATGCATTCCGGGTGAACCGGCCTGCCGATGGGAGATTGGGTGTTAAATGCGATCTTCATTCGGCCGGGGTCTTTGCCCGCCTCCGCCAGATACGGCCCGTCAGGCGGCCGGATTTCATAGGGCGCGCCGATATCCGGGCCCTGAAACGCATCCAGCATGGCGGCGCTGTCCCTGACCGAGCGGGTAAGGACATGATTCTGGACCGCCCCCTGCCACACCTGTCCGTAATCCGGGCCGGTGGGATTGCGTCCCCGGCTGGGCTTGAAGCCGAACAGCCCGCAGCACGCCGCGGGGATGCGGATGGACCCGCCGCCGTCGCCGCCGGTGGCCAGCGGCACCATGCCGGCGGCCACCGCTGCCGCCGAGCCGCCGCTGGAGCCCCCGGGTGTATGGTCAAGATTCCAGGGGTTGCGGCAGGCGCCGAAAAGTTCCGGCTCGGTGATTCCCAGAAGGCCGAATTCCGGGGTGTTGGTCTTGCCGATGATTACCGCGCCGGTTTTTTTCAGGCGCACAACGATTTCGTCGTCATGATCGGGAACATAATCTTTAAGCGCCCGGCTGCCCAAAGTCATGGGTACGCCGGCATAGGCATAGGCCAGGTCTTTGATCAGGACAGGAACGCCGGCAAAGGGCCCCCCGGGCCGGGAGGCTGCCGCCGCCCGGCGGCCCTCTTCGTACATGGGGGTGACCACCGCGTTTATCTTGGGGTTGATCTGCTCGATTCTGGCGATGGCCTCTTCGCAGAGCGCCTTCGGGCTTACCTGTTTGCTTTGAACCAGCTCGGCCAGACCCAATGCGTCGTAAGTGTCGTATTCCTTGAATGCATTCATGATTCTTTTCCTCGTTGCTTTGTTAACATCAACAGACGCGGCAAATAGAACCGAAAATATCCATTGTTGATTCCCCGGATATTTATACGCTGAAGCGTATTCATGTTTTCACGGCTTCATCCGGAAGCCGTGAAATTAATCCAGTCAGAAAATATTTTGGCTTTATGTCTAAATATCTCTGAAATCATAGATAAAAAGCTCTTTAAGGATATTTGAAAAACACTGCCGTCCCGCCACTGTGGGACGGGGAATGCACTCGCCGTTGCGGTTCAGCTTACAACTTGAAGTGCACATCAACCCACACTGCCCCCCAAAAAAATCAAGACATACCCGGCCATCAGCAGGAGGAGGGACCGCTTTTCTTTAGGGTTGAGCGGGTCGAGAGAGACAAACAGATACAGGATCGCGAATATGCCGAAGGTCCAGAAAGGTTGTCGGACAGCCGCCCGTCCTCCCTTTACAAAAGGGGGCCAGGGGGCTTTGGGCTGTTTTCTCATGCGGCCTTGCGCTTGGGCCAGGCTTTGACAGATTGAATGATTTCACGAACAAATGCGCATTCGCAGTGGGCCGGGCATGGGCTTAAGTCATTCTCGTGAATACAATGCTCGGGACATTCCTCGCTGCCGGTGGCCCGCTCGCTGAAAACAGGACCGTCGTACAAATCTTCAAATGCTTCAGCAGGTATGGCAAGGGTCGTCATGCAGGAATGGTTGAACAGAAAAAATCCCGCTAAAAGCGCTTCAAAGTTAACTTGGTATCCGATCAGTTTAATGGACGGATCTTCCAGAAACCGGGTGCGGTTTGACCATTTGGCGCCGCACGAGGAGCATTGCTTGAAACCGGTGTAATCTTCTTCAGGTCTTTTTTGGGTTTTCATATGGCCCTACTAGGATACCATTAAAAAGGCGTAGCGGTTCATTTCCTGACTATAATCGGTACACACCGAAATGGGAAACCCGAACTTGCGGACCGTCGAATACACATCCACGGCCATGGCTTCGGGGGCCGGGCGCGACATGCGCGGCTCCCGGCACGCTTCACGGCTGCCGCTGCACTCCTTGCAAAAGCAGCAGCTGTCCATAAAGAGCAGAAAGGCGCGCTCATACCCGGCCAGAAACACCTCCCGCTCCAGTTTCAGCAGCTTTAGATTCACCTTGCGGGTCCAGCTAAAGCGGTCCTCGGGTTTTTTGACCTTCTGGGGAAACCGCAAAATAACGGCATCGCTGTATTCGTGAAAAAATCTTTCGCATTCCGCCACGGTCGGGGTGTTGGGGGGACAGGCGGCACAGTGGCCGTACTCCCGGCAGCCGAACATGCACTTCATCCGGACCCACTGCGACACCACAATCTGGTCGGGGTCCATCCACTTGTAGTCGCGATAGCCCTGCTTCCTGATGAGCGCATCCAGGATTTTACGCCGGCTTGCGGCAATTTGTACCCGGTTTTCCATAAGGTCACTCCAATAATTTTCTCTGAACCAAGATCGCGTTCATCATAAGTACATAGATTCGTCTGTTTCGGCAAGAAAAAATTGGCACCTGAACCTTGGAAGAAAATTTGAAATAAATACTGCTTTTCTTTTAAGGTTGACAGTCCGGCAGGGCTCCACTATTGTGCCTGTCCCGCAACGGAAATACGTATGCATCCTAGTTTAAGAAGACATTATAGCGAGGCAGCGTCATGCAGGTCTTGAATTCTATCTCCATAAAACTTTGGGGTCACACCGGGTGACGCCATGAAGCGGTTTACCCTTTATGGGCTGATGGCCCTTCACGTGGGGCTTTCGGCCGGAACCTACGTCTTCAGCAAAAAGGCGGCTGTCGGATTTTCCAATCCCGAGGCCCTGACCCTGGCTCGCGCCCTGGGGGCGGCCGTCATATTTTTGCTGCTTTCCGGCTGGGCCATCCCAAAACCGCGCTTCGGCGTCAAGGACTGGATGAAGATCATCGGCCTGGGCATCCTGCTCGTCCCGGCCAACCAGTATTGTTTTCTACGGGGGCTTCAATACACCGTGCCCAGCCATCCGGCCCTTTTTTACGCCCTGACCCCCCTGGGGGTGCTGCTGATGGTCACCACCCTGCGGCGCCAATTGCCGCCCCTTGAAAAGACCATCGGGGTTCTGCTGGCGCTGGCCGGTGTGGTCATCGTTCTGCGGCCATGGGAGGCGGGCGGTTTTGCAAGCGAACTGCGCAGCGGTGATTTCTGGGTCCTGGCGGCCGTGCTGTGCTGGATCATATACACGGTTGCCGCCAGGGGGATGTGCCGGGACCACGATCCCCGCGTGGTGACCGCCTGGAGCCTGATTGCCGGCGCACTGGCCATGACGCCCCTGGCCGGGCATGCTCTTTTAACCCTGAACTTTGCGGCCCTTGAAGCCGGCGCCTGGCTGGGACTGGTCTGGCTGGTGGTAATCACCAGCGTCACCATGATGCTGGTCTGGAACATCCTGCTGCGGCACCTGGAGCCCGTGGCCGTCGCCATCTGCGCCAATGCCCAGCCGCCGGCCACGGCCGCACTATCGGCCTTTCTGGCCTGGACCGGGCTGCTGGCCAGCGACCAGGACCTGGGCCTGCTCTTTTTCCTGGGAATGGTTTTGGTCATCAGCGGAGTTTGGCTGGTCCAGCGTTCCGGCCCGCCCTTCTGGCGGGCCTTCGGCAAGGTGTTTCACCCTAAATAAACAACTGCGCCCCAAGCCGCCATGCGGCGGTGTGCGTTTCCTGGCCTTGAACCGCTCGGCCGAGCTCGCCGCAAGCCCTTGAGCCCTTTTTTCAAATCAGTCGGTTTCGTAGCATTCCAGAATTTCCCCGAAGTATAGGGTGTGGTAATCTTTTTCCGGATAAAGGAACTGATCATAGTCTTTGTCCAGATGGGACGGATCCATGGCGGATTTATAAACAATCTTGCACTCGTAGTGGCGCCCTTTGGTGGCGATAACGGGGGAGTCCACCTGGCGGCTCTTGGCGGTTTTAAGGTTGCATTCCTTGAATTTATCATAATCGCGCCCGGACTTCGAACCGCAAAAGGCAACCGCTTTGCCCATATCTCCCAGGGGGATCGTGACCGTAAAATCCTTGGCCGCTTCAATGATCCCAAAGGTATGCCGGGTAAGCCGCACGGCCACCATCATGATGGGTTTTCGCCAGACAAAGCCAAAGGTTGCCCACCCAATCGTCATGGTGTTCAGTCCGTTTTCGGATTTTACGGTCAAAAATGCTCCCTTTTTGATCTTTTTGACGGCATCGTCCGCAACGCCCATATAATCCACAGTTTTCATAAAAAACTCCTTTTCTATCCGCCAACGGTTTCCGAAAACAGGCCGGCCGGCGCTTCACAGGCTGCGGCCGCTTTTTTGGTTTCAACATGATGCGCTGCAGCCAGGGCGGCTGTGGCGCCGTCAGCGGCAGCGGTGATGATCTGGCGCGCGTATTTTTCACGCAGATCGCCGATGGCAAACATGCCGGGAACATTGGTTTCGCACTTATGATCGGTGATGACCTGGCCGTTTGGATTCAGGCGAACATCCGGGGGAACCAGCCCGTTGTTGGGATCAAAGCCGATAAAAATAAACACCCCTTCGGTGACGACTTCTTTTTTCTCCCCGGTTTTGGTGTCCTGCAGCGCCACCGAACAGACGCCGCCGTCATCGCTGTTGATGGCAGTGGGAATCGAGTTCCAGAGGATTTCAATCTTGCACTCGTCCTTGACGCGCTGCTGCAGGAGCATGCCGGCCCGCAGCGCATCGCGCCGGTGTACGATATACACCTGTTTCGCAAGCTTTGCCAGATAGAGGGATTCTTCGGCGGCGCTGTCCCCGCCGCCGATAACAACGACGGTTTTATTGCGGAAGAAAAACCCGTCGCACACGGCGCAGTAGGAAACGCCTTTGCCGTAATTGGTTTCTTCCCCCGGAATATTAAGTTTGCGCGGGTTGCCGCCGGTGGACAATATAACGGCGTGTGCGCTAAGGCGCTCTTTATTGTCCAGCACGACAGTATGAAGCTCCCGGCCGGGCTCCACGGCAACCACCTCGCGATTCAATATTTCAAGACCGTAAGACTGGGCGTGCTGCGTAAAATTCATGGCCAGATCCGCCCCTTTGATGCGCTCGGTCCCGGGCCAGTTTTCCACTTCATCGGACAGCGTTATCTGGCCGCCGGTCAGTCCCTTTTCAATCAGGACTGTTTTAAGGGCCGCCCGCATGGCGTAAATCCCGGCAGTAAGCCCGCCAGGCCCCCCGCCCACAATAATCAGATCATAGATATCGTTTTGCGACACTGTAAGTCTCCTTAATTATAATTATTTTACCCGACAATCCTTAGCCGGCATTCGTTGTTAAATTTAGACCTTTTTCTGGGTATCCGGGAGAAAGGGGTTTGGAAACGCTTCGCGTTTCGCTGGGACGCCAGGATGCTTGGATGCCCATCTGTCAGGAATTCTTCTTGTTATCTTTGCTGCTTCACAGCTTCATAGCGTCCCAGCTTATAGCTATTCTCTTTTCCCTTGAACCATAGAACCCTTTTTTATGAATATTATATGACTAATTTAAGATACCGCAACCTGTTTTTTTAAATCCCTTGGACGGCCGGCTCTCTTGGCAGCCTGTTTTCAAGATTCTTTTTGCGGGTGTAGGAAAAAAGTTCGATGAGCTGATCCCGGCGAAGGTGCTCGGTTTCAACGGCAAAAGCGGTGGAGCGGTAAAGGTTCCAATTTAGACGGATTTTGTCCGGAACATTCAGGGTATCGAACAGAGCGCTTCCCGGCGGCAGATAAAACGGGGAAGGCCCCACCAAAACCCCCAATTCCAGCAGGTAATCGATGCTTTCCTTGACTTCCGCGTAGGTCTGTCCCGGCAGGCCGATGATCACATAGACCGTGATCATAAAACCAAGCTCCCGGGCGGCCGTAATGATCGATCTAAAATCCCCGCGCGGCATTGGGCGATGGTAACGTTGCTGGAGACCGGCGTCGCGGGTCACGAAAGAAAGGTTTATCCGGGTGAAACCGGCCCGGCGCATCAGCATGAGCAGGGCGCTGTCAAGGGTCGGAAAGCACATCCCGTTCATAGCGGTCAGTTCAATTTCTTTCAGAATCGGGTTGTCGATCACGGCCCCGAGCAGCTGACGGAACCATTCCTTATCAAAAGAAAGGTTGTCGTCTTCGAAATTAAAAATCCGCACGTCCCGGTTCAGATAGTTCCATTCCATTTCACGAACGACCGCAGCCACCGACCGGTATTCAATTCCGCGACCAAACATGGCCCGAACGCTGCAAAAGTCGCACCCGTAGGGACACCCCCGCCCGGCGGTAAGGGACATATAGTTTTTTTTGCCCATGCGGTAGGCCCCCGCCGCCAGCAGATCGTGGGCCGGCGCAAGTGTTTTCCAGTCCAGCGGCTCCGGATCCGCCCCACGCCCCCTGAGACGGGAATATATAAAGGCGGGTAGACTCGACTCGGCCGGACCGGTTAAAACGGCATCGATCTGGGGGGCGCGCAGCCGGATCTGGTCGGCAAAAACACTGGCATGGTTGCCGCCGATAAAAACAGGCACGTTCGAATGCAGCTTGATCAGGCTGGCCAGCTTTTCCACGCTGCTGAAATAAGCGGTAAACTGGGAGGATATGCCCACCATGTCCGGGGCAAATGCATCAATGCGCCGGAGCGTTGCCGCATCTGAAATGCCGAAGCGGTAGAAGCGCTTGAATAATAACGGGTCCTGCTCTAAAAACGGCTCCAGGTAGCGAAACTCCGGCGGCAGCGGCAGGTGCTTTTTCCTTAAGGGGTTGAGACAGTCCAGTATCCCAACCGCAACACCCAACGTGCGGAGCACGGCGGCGGCATACACCAGCCCCAGGGGGTACAGGCGGATGGCGGTGGTATAAAAATCCTCAAGGGGTGGTTGAATGAGCAGGACGCGCATGTCTTTTCGCTGCAGAGGTCGGCGTTGTTTGTAATTTGGTCTTTGGATTTTGTATTTTTAAACACAAAAATCCAAGGCAAGCCGGTTAACGCTGACCGGACCATATTCACCCGGTTTTTCTTGTTAGAATAAAATCGCTCTATCGCCCGGGGACAACAATACGGGACTGTTCCTGCTGCTGGGCTTTTTTGGCCTCTTCGATGAGGTGGTCCATGGCCGCTTTCATGGTTTCGGGGAACTTCTTGAACGCCTGCTGCAGGTCTTTGGCCTGAATCATGCTCTGGATCGGGATCGGTCCGGCCGGGGTCACCACGTGGGTCTGGCCCACATAAAGAATTTTGCGGCCCTTGTCCGGTGAACCGTCCGGATTGACCGGGGACAGTTGCCTGACGGTACAGGCCCTCATATCGGTATAGGATTCTTCCTTGAACAGATTGGCTCGGTTTACCGTTAAATTAAAAGATTCGTTCTGTTCGTCTGCCATGAGATGTTGCCTCCTGTGTGATGAATAGACGCTTTCAGCCTGTCGGCCGCCTGCACCTCTATCAGATCAACCCCCGGAACGCAAACGAATAGCGGTCGGATCGGCATTTCTCTGAAAATAAAATGAACCGCCATAAATTGCTCATGCAAGCCGGCGGATCGTTCCCGAAAAGGACCTGAAAACGGCTTGACAACTTTCGGACATGTCGATTATCCTTAACACTGCAACAACTATAACGGTTTTATCTTTTTACGTTTGTTATAAACATTCGGTTCGGGCGGAATTGTCCGTCACCCATTTCGATTCACAGGAGGAGGCAATATGGCAGGAAAAATTAGATGGTTGGGTCATTCATTTGTTGAATTTACCACGTCCGACGACAAGGTGATTCTTTTCGATCCCTGGACCAAGGATAACGGCAACCCGGGTTGTCCCGTCGACACCGAAGAAATAGAGCGGGCAGATCTGGTGCTTCTGAGCCACGACCATTTTGACCACATGGGTTCTGCCGTGGACCTCTGCAACAAGACCGGCGCGCTGCTGGGCGGTCCGGTCCAGACCGTCAAGCGGCTGGTGGCGGAAGGTTTTAATGAAAAACAGGTCGTCAACTTCGGCTTCGGGTACATGGTCGGCGGTGGGGTCCAGCTGGACTGGGTCAAGGTCACCTCCACGCCGGCATTTCATGCATCGGATACGGCCTGTGCCCTGGGCAATATTGTCCAGGCGGCCGACGGCACCACCGTTTATCATGCCGGCGACACCAGTCTTTTCAGTGAAATGGCCCTTTACAGCCGGCTCTATCCCTTGGATGTCGCCATCGTGCCCATGGGCGGCGTTTTTACCATGGATGCCTATCAGGCGGCCGAAGCGGTTAAAATGCTCGGCCCCAAGAAAGCGATGCCGATCCATTACGCATCCTTTCCCATCGTTGCCAAAACCGCCGATGAGTTCATCAAGCTGTGCGGTCAAAAAGCGCCGAACGTGAAAATCATGGCCCCGGCTGGCGGCGAGAGCGTGTCCATCTAATTGATTCGGATGCATCAGAAACCTGTTCTTAAGAATGAAGCTCCCCGCAGCCCCGATAAACCGGGATCTTCGACAAGCTGCGGGGTATCAAAGCGGGGAATTCGACAGGGGCACCGCTTGACTTGCCGCTTCCGGGTCTTATGGTTTTGTTAATTTTATGAAACAGGAGTTTGGTATGCCCATTTTTGAATATGTTTGCGAAAAATGCGATCACTGCTTTGAACATCTCACGTTTTCCAGCAGCGACCCGGGGCCGTTTTGCCCCCAGTGCCGCGGTAAAAAAGTACAAAAACTTATGTCGGCGGGATGCGTCCGTCCCAATGGAATCCCCACCGGCGCCGGTGGGTTCACGCAGCCGGCCTGCAAACCCGCAGGCGGCGGTTGAGGCATCTAGCAGATCCCCTGGAAGGGGATCCACACCTTGAGATCTTTATAGAAATTTTATAATTTGGTTGATATGAGGATACCGGCTAGCGCTGCCGCAAACCGGCACGATAAATGTAAATGGCCACTATCGCAGCGACGGCGTATATGCAGGCGGCGGCCAGAAAAACACTTCGCACCCCGAACCAAATGGCCATCGAGGCCCCCAGCATCGGCGCCAGGCTGCGGCCGGCTGCGGTAATACTGGCGTTCAGACCGAAAATAGCGCCCTGGCTGCCGGACGTATCCTGTAAATTCATCAGGGCCGCCACTGCCGGAATCATACCGCCGTTGGCCAGGCCCGTCAGGGCCTGCAGCATCACCAGCTGCCACGGGGCGGTGACAAAAGACTGGGGCAGGTAAAAGACGATGGCCGCCAGCGCCGACACCAGCAGTATCCGGCCGTGGCCGATACGGTCGCCCATCCGTCCCATCAAAGCCCCGCTGACAGAACTGGTCACCGCCATGGCGCCCATCATGATTCCGGTTACGGTGGCAGCCCCAACCGTTGTTCCCATCAACTGCATGATAAACAGCGCCGCGACCGGCATGATGATCATGCGCCCAAGGGCCTGCAGGAAGGTAATGGCATAAAGTTGGATCATGACGGGCGTCTGCAGCAGCCAGCGATAACCGGCTATAAATCGCGGCCGTTTAGCTTTATCCACCGGATGAAAGTCTTCCTGAACCCATAACAGCACCGCGGCGCCGGAAATGGCCAGCAGTGCGCCGGTTATCCAGAAGCTTTCCCTGAAACCAATGGCATCACCGATAACGCCCCCCACCAGGGGGCCGACGGCAACGCCGATCCAGGCGCCGGTCTGGAGCAGGCCAAGGGCTTCGCCGGAATGTTCCCTGGGGGCTGAAGCCGCCACCAGCGCATTGGCAGCCGGAATGGTGCCGGTTACCAGCCCCTGCAACGCCCGCAGCAGGACCAGCTGCTCGGCGCTTTGGGCAAACCCCATGGCCGCCAGCAACACCGCGCCGCCGAATGTGGCCCGCGCCAGCATCAACTTTCGGCCGAAACGGTCCGCCACCGCGCCCCAGATGGGTGCGGAAATCATCATGGTGAGGGCCTGGGCGGAAAAGACCAAACCCGACCAGAATTCCGTCGAGCCTCCCGTTGATATGCCCAGCTGTTTTATATAAAGCGGCAGAAACGGAAACACCAGACTGAACCCCGACATGGAAACCAGCTGTACTGCAAACATGATATAAAGATTTCTGCGCCATGGCCGCATCTAAATTTTTCCTTCCAAAAAATTTTTTCAAAAACCCGCTAGGATGGATATAACCCATCAGGGTATATTTCGCAAAAGATTCTTGCGATACGATCAACCCGGATCAGGAGGACTTGTTCGCGTCGGCGGGTCGTTTGACCGGTCAAAAGATCAGCCCCGTGTCGGATTATAGCCCTGAAAATGATTTCCGAAAGTATAGCGCTGTTTTATTTGTGCGATGGTTGGGGGGTCGGGGTTAAACGGCACGGTAGGGATTGGCGTCAAATCCATCCGGTGGCTGCTGGCAAACGGGGTTTCCTTGATTTTCAGGTTGTAAGCCATCACCATCAGGGTCTCAAGGTTGACCGCATCCTGGATATTGTAGGCCAGGAGCGTTTGCAGGGCTTTTGTATTTTTATATTGCCGATACTCGTTCCACAGCAAGACGGCAAAAAAACCATCCACCCCGGCCAGATCCCCCCGCGCAAGACCCAGCTTGGCTTCACAGCGTTTGAGGCCCCCCGTAATCCCAAGGCCGGCCAGTACATAGCGCAAATCAATATGGGCCTGGGGGAGCCGTATATTCAGATCCTTTTCGACAAACGGAATATCGAAACATTTCCCGTTGTAGGTGACGATCAGGCCGTAACGGGTAATATCGGATTTAAACCTCTCCAGGTTTTGTCCCGCGATGTAATAAAACACCGATCGTCCATCGTAGAGGGCGATGGTCGTGATGGACTGATCATAGGGGTCCATGCCGGTGGTTTCGATATCCAGATACGCCGTCGTGTTTCTGAACTCGGGAAAAATACGCCAGTGCTGGCTTGAAGGCAAATGACCGGTAAAGTAACCCGGATGGTTGTCTAGAAGATATTTTTGCGATGTTTGCAGCCCGACCCTACAGGCCGCCGTTCGGGCCGAAGACCATTTTAAGGGGTTGGGTTCCTTAAAATCATCCCAGGCAAGAATGCCGGCCGACCAGATTTGCCGCTCGGTGAGTGCGCCGATTCCCGGCAGATGATGAAACGTGTTTTTCAGCATCAGATCAGTCCCTGCTGTTTTAACACCGTCATGGCGCGCTGGCCGATGGTGGTCACCCGGCTGAGCGCCCGTGTCAGATGAAAAGTCGCTTCCGGCAGGACCTGTGAATCAATCATCACCAGGGCCATATCCAAATGCTTTTCAATTTCGCGCCAGGAATCCCCGCCGCCCAATTTCCCGGCAAGGTGCAGCTCGTGATAGATCATCGCCAGCGTCGACCGGATCACGCCGGCCGCTCCTTTTTTTTCAAGATCCGGCAGGGTGACGCTTTGGTTGACGGCCTGGGAAACCCAGATCAGACCGGCTTTTATTTTTTCGCTTTGAGAAAACGCCATGACGGCTTGCCGGAGCGTCATGGGCGGTGTTCTGTCACCCTGCTGTGCTGTCATTTTATACTCCCTTTGTTTCGATGAATTTATTCCATATAGGTCCAGACCGGCCGTGGGCTCGTCCAGAAAGATAATTTCAGGATCGTTGATAAGGGCTTTGGCAAGGTTCAGCCTTGTCATCTGGCCGGTGGACAGTTGTCCGGTCCGCGTACGGAGCGTGTTCTGGATGCTGAAAAGCTCCAGCAGCTCCTTGATCTTGCGCTCCGGTTTTCTGAGACCGTAGCACTTTGCAAAGACATTCGGATTTTCCCATACCGTCAGATTGGTGGGCAGATTTGTATAGGTTGAAGAAAAATTTACCCGCTGCAGGATGCGCCTGCGATCCCGGTTCAGATCCAGGCCAAAAATGAGAATCTGCCCGGATGTGGGCGTGGTTACCCCCAGCAGGAGTTGAATGGTGGTTGTTTTTCCAGCCCCGTTCGGTCCGAGCAACCCCAGTATTTCTCCCCTTTGAACGGAAAACCGGATATCGTCAACGGCCGCTATATTGCCGAATTGCTTGATCAGGCCGCTGACCTCAATCAGGGGGACGTCGGCGGGGGTTTCCGCTGTTTCGCTGCGCACGATCATCGGGTATCATGGACTCCGGTAAATATTACCAAACAGCATATCCGCCATCTCCGCATTCAGGCCCTTTAAAATCTTATATTCCCCGAGCGCGGCGGCCTTATCGCCATTTTTTAAATAGATAATCCCCATGTTAAAATGGGGCGGCGCATAATCCGGATCAATCCGTATGGCCGCCGTATAGGAGGCAATTTCATCGGCAACATTACCGAGTTTCCCAAACGCAATGCCGAGCCGATACAGCGTCGGCAGCGACTCCGGATCGATCTTAAGGGCCTGTTGATAGGCCTGTACGGCGGCGTCATAGCGGCCGCGTTCGCTGTAGCCCAGCCCGATAAAATAGTATGAAAGCGCATGCCACGGTTCTATCCGCAGAACCTCTTTAAACGCCTGTTCGCCCGCACCAAACGCTTCCTGTTTGCTGTATATGATTCCCAAATCAAAGTACGACATGGCGTGATCCGGATCCACTTCAACGGCTTTTTTATAAAACGAAATGGCCTCGTCGTAACGTTCCAGCGAGCTGTAGAAGCGGCCCAGGTTATAGTAGGGGGTTGGGTTCTGCGGGTCTACCCGAACCGCCTGCAGGAAAGCTGCGATGGCCGCTTCGGGGTTGTCCAGCCCCACATAACAGCTTCCGAGGCCATACCAGGCCAGGGCATCTCCCGGGCTTTTTTCAGCGGCTTCCTTATAATAATTGAGCGCTTCTTTGAACTCCCCCCGGATAGAAAAGTTAAAGCCCTTTTTACACAGTTCCTCGGCAAGCCGTGGGGTCTTGCGGCCGGTGTCATAGGTCCATTCCGATAGGGACTGGGCCTTGTCCGTATTCTTTAAATTAAGGACCCCCTGGCTGGCCACTGCAAAATTTAAATTTTGCCCCATCATTGCTTGAAATGAAACCACCCCGACCACCTTGCCCTTCATGTTCACAACCGGTCCGCCGCTCGAACCCGGTGAAATCGGAGCTGACAGCTGAAATACCTTTCCCACGAGCGGCAGATCCCGAACCGCCGACTCAATCCCTTCACTGACGGTCTGCTCAAGGCCCAACGGGCTGCCCACAACCAGGATCCGTTCTCCGATAACCGGTTCCTGTTCCGTGAGCTTTACCCAGTGAAATTCTTTTTCGCCGATTGAGACTTTGACCTTGATAATATCCGCCTCTTCGTTTTCGGCAACAACCGATTCGATGGAATATTTTCTGCCGTCACGGGTCTTTACTTCGGCACTGTAGGCGCCTTTGAGCACATGATAGTTGGTAATCAGGTGGCCCTTTGCATCCATAAAGAAAGCACTGCCCAGGTCTGCTGCGACGCCGTTTATATCGTAGGTAACGACAGTGACGACCGCGGGCTGAACTTTTTGAACCAGCCCGATCAGATCCGCTGACGCCTGTCCGCGCTTTATGGTAAAATCCGCACAACCGAACAGAAATAAAAGTATACCGACGCAGACCATCCAGCCGTTATTGTTTTTTACATTCATTTTTTTGACCGCCTTGGGCGCTGCCCGCGCATTCTAACAACCCGGGTGTCGCCGATTGAAAACTGAACCCTGCCCGGGGGTATTCTGTGCCCGCCGCCAAGCTTTTTCCAATTTTCGCCGTTTCAATTACAATATAAATCCTGGCGGTACAACCTGTCAACATAGGGCTGCTTCTGCCGTGCAACAATAAGATCCGGAAGTCCATGCGCTGCAGGCGACCTTGCTCGCCGTCGCCCGCTATTGCGGATAGGGGCTGAGGGTGATATAATGGTCACTGTTATTCACGCTGACGACATCGACAGAATTTGAAAATAATCTTTCAAACACGAGCAGCCGTTTGAAATAAACCTCAGGAGCATCAAATGACCCGGAAAAAAGATCGACCCGAGACTGTTACGGCAAAAGACATGAGCGGATACAAGAAAAAAATTCTGCCGGTCAACAAAGGATCCCTCACCCTTGAAAGGGATCTCTATTTTATCGGTACGACCCAGCGGGGCTATGAGGTGGAATATGATCCCAAGTATGAAGAGGGCTGTTCGCCCACGGAAACGCTTCTGCTGAGCGTTGCGGGCTGCCTGGCCATCGACGTGGTGACCATATTACGAAAAATGCGCTGTACCGTGGCCTCTTTTCGCGTTGATGTTGAAGGGATTCGAAAATTAACGCCGCCCCAATATTATACCGACATCACACTCATGATCCACGTCTGCGGAAAAGACATCACACCCCAAAAAATAGAGCGCTCCATCGCGCTGTCCCGTGATACCTACTGTTCGGTATATCATTCCCTGCGAAAAGATCTAAAAATCGATATTCGCTATGAAATAGAATAACGGTTTTTTGGGCTTATCGCTGTGAATGCCCAAATTGTCAAAAGAGACCCGTTCACCCTAAAGGGTCTAAGCTTGCGCGCCGACAGGCATTTCACATGGGTTGTTCTGCTTGGTCCCGCCGATCAGCAGGCTTTTTTTGAAGAACCCTGCAGTCCCGCAATGGCGGGACAGTCCCGCTGAGGCGGAATTCGACCGTAAGGACTATTAATCTAATTTTTATATTCGCTTGCTATTGCGGTTCAATCAGCGTCCGCCGGCACCCGCCCACCAGCAGACCGTCAGCACTCCGGAAGCAATCAACAAGCAGACGATTTGATAAGGCGTTGACGCCGGCCGCTTAGGAAAATAGCCATAAAAAAAACCTGACACCAACCCGCTTCCAAAACCAAACAGGTGCGCCGCCAGATCCGCATGCGGCGCCGTCCCCAATATACCCAAAAGAGCAAGACCGCCGCCCAGCGGAACCCAGGCCCTGATTCGACGCCCCGGCGCACGGTACCGTTTCAGAAACTGCGCTGTCGCCAGAAATCCCACGGCGCCAAATACGGCCGTGGAAGCCCCGATGGACAGATGGTCTGTTTGAAAAAATACCGCTGTCAATAAATTGCCCGCAGCGCCGCTCATGAGGATTATCAGCCCCCCCACGCCCCACCCGGTCACAGCGCAAACGGCCGTTCCAAACAGGGCGATGCCCACCATGTTTCCTGTTAAATGAACGCTGTCGAGGTGCAGCATCAGGGCCGTCACGGCCCGGTAATACTGGCCGTTTATAATGTCTTGGGCAGAGGCGCCGTACCGGACGATAAACGCCCGGTCACCGACCGTCTGTGTTATAAAGATATGAACCAGCAGCAGCAGCAGCGCGGCCCACACGCCGGCCATTGTTTTTTGATGTGCCTCCGGGGGGGCTGTCGCTTTCTGGTGATGACCCTCATTTTCCGACAGATACGATGTGATCGCCTTGCAGGCGCGCTCGTAATCTTCGGAATCGACCCGAAGGTTCCAGCCCCTGGACCCCCTGATAAAATCAAATTCAATTCCGGCGGCGGACAACACCACGGCATACGTCCGGGCCTCTTCTTCCTTTAGATTTTCAAACATAAAGCTCACTGGATCCTCCGGACTTCCATCCTTTCCCCTCGCAGCCGGGCCGGTAATCACCGGCCGGTGCATGGGGTTTGACGCCTCTCGCCGGGCGAACCATCCGACACCATGGGTACCACGCCCTAAAATCTTGCTTGTAATACCAGTCGACTTGTGGTTTTTTGCTTTTGTTTATTCGCTTCCTTTAATTTCGGATATATCCGATTTGCTTTAACGAAAGCTTAAAAACGAAATACCATGTACAGAATCTCATACGAGTTTTGCTTTGAATCCGGCGACAGTAAACACTTTCATGCCGATCTGGATGCCGACACGCTGATCATTGCAGCGCCGGATCCAACGAATGCGCCGGGCTGGACGCGGCTGGATTTCAAGCCGTGCCCCTGCTGTCCGCTCCAAAAAGAAAAACACCCCCACTGTCCCATTGCACTGAACATTGCCTCGGTGGTGGATTCTTTTAAAAACACGCTCTCTTATGAAACCTGCGCGGTCCGATGCGTAACGCCGGAAAGAATCTATCTTAAAAATACGTCCCTGATGGAAGGGCTTTCCTCTTTGCTGGGACTCATCATGGCCGCCAGCAGCTGCCCGATAATGGCGCTCTTCCGACCGATGGCGCGTTTTCATTTGCCGTTTTCATCGGTTGAGGAAACGACCGTTCGCGCAGTTTCGCTGTATCTTCTTAGACAATATTTCATACATAAAAGCAAACGGGTCGTTGATCTGGATCTGAAAAAACTGCAGAATCATTACGAAACGATTCAAAACTTAAACACCGGACTGCTGGAAAGAATCCGGGGGCTTCACCAGAGCGACGCGGACAGAAACGCCATCTGCATCTTCCATTCACTTTCGCAACTGCTGTCCACGGAAATCGATACGGATTTATGTTCGCTTAATTATCTGTTCCCGGCTTGATTTCATGAGTTTATCCCCGCCCGAAATGCGCTCTCTGCGGGCGGATTATGAGATAGGTTCTATTAACTTTTCAAAACTTGAGGATCGTGATGGACCGAACCGTATATACACGAATTGACGCGGATCTCTGTGTCGGCTGTGGGGCGTGTGTGCGGGTGTGCCCCTCCCAGACGATTACCATGGCGGCGGATAAAGCGGTTGTCAGCGGCGACCAGTCGCTCTCCTGCGGTCACTGCGCGGCGGTTTGTCCCGCAGATGCCGTTAAAGTAACCGCTATGGATGAGAACGTATCCCGTTTTAAAACGTTTCCCGCTGAAGATCGCTGGCTGCCCCACGGAGCGTTTGATACCGCCGGTCTGGTGAGGCTGATGCGCTCGCGCCGCTCCTGCCGGAATTATCTCGACCGGCCGATAGACCGCCCCGTGCTGGAAGATCTGGTTAAAGTCGGCATCACCGCCCCGTCCGGGACCAACAGCCAGAAATGGACATTTGCCGTTTTACCGACCCGTTCCGCCGTTATGGATGTTAGTCTTCGCATCGCCGGATTTTTCCGGCGCATGAATCAAATGGCCCAAAGAACCTGGCTGCGCCGGCTGCTGAAGCTGGCGGGAAAAACCGACCTGGATCATTATTACCGGGAATATTACCGCTCGGTGAAAGAAGCGCTGGAAGAATGGGAAAAAACCGGCCGCGACCCTCTGTTTCACGGGGCGCCGGCGGCCATACTGGTGGGTTCCGGACCGGGCGCCTCCTGTCCCATGGAAGACGCCCTTCTGGCGACCCAGAATATACTGCTGGGCGCCCACAGCATGGGGCTGGGAACCTGCCTGATCGGATTTGCCGTTGCCGAACTGAAAAACGATCCCTCCATCGCTCGCTTTATGAATATACCTGAAAACGAAAAAATCTATTCCGTGATTGCCCTGGGATATCCCGATGAAACGTATATGCGGACGACCGGGCGAAAAAAGGTATCGCCCCGTTTTTTCGAAGGCGCTAAAGCATAAACTCCAAAACAGGTTATCGTATGATGTATCAGAAAAGTTCCAGCTGGCGCTGGGCTTTTTTCTTTTGATCAAAGGACGCCTGTGCCTCTTTCAGGGCGGAATCGATCTGTTCGACAAAGGGCGATACCGTTCGTATTTCATTTTTACCATAAATCCGACGCTTTCTGGCATGGGTAAAAAAAAGCCTTTCTTTCGCCCGGGTCATGGCCACGTAAAAAAGCCTTCTTTCTTCGGCGATATCCGTTTGGGCTTTCCCGGCCCGGCGCAGGGGGATATATCCGTTCTCACAACCGCAAATAAAAACCACCGGAAACTCCAGTCCTTTGGCGGCATGCATTGTCATCAGGGCAACCCTTTCCGACTGAGGCAAATACGTGTCGGTATCGGTTTGCAGCGCCAGGGCGGTGATAAAGTCCATAAGCCGCCGGCCGTAGTTTTCTGAAAGGACCATGAGCCTGCGTAAAGCCAAAATTGATTGTTCTTTTTTTTGAGCATCCGGATCCGGACGGTTTTGTTCGAAGATATGGCGTATGGTTTCCCGGACGGTCATGTTCTCTGTTTCCTGCCGTAATTGATCGAGGCGATCTAAAAATCGATTCAACTGCTTCTGGTCTTTTTTGCTCATGCCGGAAATCGGAAAACGGCGTACATTGTTAAGGGATTCGTGCAGGTTCGTTTTGTTCTCAAACGACCACTTGCTGAACGTATTCAAAATTCCCGGGGTTAACCTGGGAGATATGATGTTTTTTAGCCGTTCCATATCCAGCAAGGAACCCGCTTTGGCCAAGATCCTCAATAAAGAGAGGGTCTCGCAAACCTTCTTATCGGCATATGCGCTGCCCCGATGGACGAGCTGGTGCGGTATGCCTGCCGCGCTGAAAACGTCCGAAAATATTTTCCCCTGGCTCCCGGTTCGATACAAGACTGCAAAATCGGAAAAGCTTCGGTCCCTTTCAGTCGTTTCCGTTTTTGGGGTGTTAAAATCGATAAAGTGAAATCCGGTGCCGCCGATCATGGTTTCAATGATCTTGCCCACGGCGACTGCTTCGGCCCGTTCGGTTGCGGTCGCTATTGTCACAATGGTCTTAAATCCCTCTTTTGTTGAATAATTTCGCCTGCAAGATTCATCCGTCAAAAGAGGGGCAAACCGATCCGAATCACGCTTCGTCCCGGCAGGGTGGCGCACGATGATCTGTTGGGCTGCGTCGACGATTGTCCGGGTTGAGCGGTAGTTTCGCGTCAGTTTGATGACCTCGGTATCGGCAAAATCGGAAATAAACCCATGAAAATATTTTACATCGGATCCCCTGAAGCCATATATGGATTGGTCCGGATCACCGATAACACATAATTGGGTGGCGGGATGTGATAAGAGTTGCAACAGGCGGTGCTGACCCAGATTAATATCCTGAAACTCGTCAACAAAGATAAATAGGAATCTATCCTGATATATTTTTCGGGCCACCGGATCGGATTCCAATCTTTTAACGGCTTTAAGAATCAGATCTTCAAAGTCATAGAGGCGCTGGTGAGATAACAACTGCTGGTATAGACCGTAAAGCCCGGACAACGCGTCAACCCCAAGGCCGGTGTCGAAACCAGGCGCGTCCACGCCCCCAATGTCGTCCGGCTCCATTAATACCTGTTTGGCAAGCCGTATATATTCCAATCCCCTTGCGGGATTCGCGGAAACCTTTCCCCCCTGACCCTTAAAGAGGTCGACGTCTGCGTTGAAATAAAACACCTGCCCGGATTCATCGATGATGGTATGGGAGGAGGCGGTGGCCGAGCCGTCTACACAGGGTCCGTTCAGCTCGCTTAAAATTTTATAACAGAGCCCATGAAACGTCGTTATCAGGGGCATCTTAGAAGCGGCGCTATTCAATACCGCTATTCTCTCGTGCATTTCCTGGGCCGCCTTGTTGGTGAATGTGACCGCCAGAATGTTTTCAGGTAAAACTTTTTGGGTTTTCATCAGATGAACGATGCGGTGCGTAAGGGTGAGGGTTTTGCCGGTGCCCGGTCCTGCAACGATTAATACGGCCCTTTTATTAACCTGAATCGCCTGTAGCTGTTCCGGGTTTAATTCCTTTGTTTCCATGTTTTTAATTTCAGAATTCAAAGCCGGCGTTTTTGAAACATCCGTTCTTATCATCGTCCCTATTTGCGGGACATCCGCTATTGTTTTTGGGGGATCCGGTTTGTTTTTTTCGGGTAATTCAAAAAGTGTTTTTTGTCCTATTTATTTTTCCCTCTCGCCGGGATTAAAAATTTGAATTTTGCCGAATTCTCCGTCATACCCAGAATATATAGACAATTCTCCGCGCCGCATCCGGGAGATGGCTTCTGCCAGGCGGGTCGCGCCGGACCGCTCTATGGTTTCCGTCGATATGCCGTGTAAAATGTTATATTCGGAACCGAATTTGTCGAGAAGGATGCGGTAATGGTTTTGAACGGTCTTGCTTTTGGGACCTACCTGTAAAATTTCCGCTAAAATATCCGTTAAGGGAATAGCGCTGTAAAAGGGCGGATGTTTTTCAGGCATACCATTTAGCGGCCTGTCCGCCAATTCTTCAACCCGATATAACACCCCAAGCGTCAACGGTTTTTCACATTGAGGACATATTCCTTTGTTTTGGATGGATTCTTTTGGAGAGAAACGAACTCTGCAATTTCGATGCCCGTCAAAATGATACTTGCCTTCTTCCGGATAAAACTCATACGTTCCTAAAAATTTTTCTGGGTTTCTGTTTTTGATGGCCAAAAATATTTGCCGATAGGAAAGATCGGTGTTGAAAATATTGGCTTCTCGGCCCAGATTCATCGGTGAATGCGCATCCGAGTTTGATATTAATGTGTATTTATCCAGACAAGACACCCGCCAGTTCATGGCCGGGTCTGAAGAAAGCCCGGTTTCAACTGCAAAAATGTATTCGCTGAGTTCTTCAAAACATTCCTCAATGGAGTCAAAACCGGATTTTGAACCCATTACCGAAAACCAGGGCGTCCATATATGCGCAGGAATCAAAAAGGATTCTTCTGACGTTTCAATCAATATTTCCAACAGTTTTTTGGCATCCAAACCCAGTATGGGTCTGCCGTCTGAATGAATATTACCGATAGCACCCAGCCGTTCGCTGAACCGGGCCGCCGTCTCTATATCGGGTACAACAACCAAATTATGATTCTTGCGCGTTTTATCCCCTTTTTTATAAATATTGCTGATTTCAGTTGTTAAAACAAAACGTACCTTTGACCGGCAGGATATGGGGACCGCTTTATCGCAAACGGCAGCGATATTTTTTTTTAAGCGATAGAGCCCGTCTTCAGCCGGGACAAGTTTTTCACTTATTTCCAAAAACCATTGGGGATGGGTAAAATCGCCGGTCCCGACAACGGTAATACCTTTCAATTGTGCGGCAATATATAAATTTTCAAGGTCAAGTTTTTGAGAGGTTGCTCTGGAAAATCGTGAATGAACATGAAAATCTGCGATAAATTTCATAAAGACCTTTAAAATGATAATTTTGTTGTAAAATCAAGTAAAACACGCTATATATTTATTCCAAATAAAATTGAATACAATATATGGATATTTTTCAGTTTAAACATATTATAATATAAAAAATAATTTAATAAATTGTTTATAACTTTCTACTTATGAGAAAGACGAATCGTAATGGTATATAAGGTTGAAATTTTTTATATAAAATTTAACTTTATTAATAATAAAATTATATATTTTTTAAAATAAAATAAGTAATTTATAATGTTATTATATTTATTAACACCCCTTATTAATATTACTATAAATATATAATAATAGGGAATACAAATGAAATTTATAATAAAAAAAGAATCGCTGGTGGATGTGTTGTCAAAGATTCAAGGTTTAACCGGGCGTAAAAGCAATCTGGCTATTACGGCTAATGTTTTAATAAAAACGACCGACAGGGGGTTGTTATTAACGGCAACGGATCTTGAAACCGGATTTGAGGGATATTACCCTGCTAAAATTGAATCGGAAGGCAGTATCGCCATTAATGCCAGGAAATTATATGAGATAGGCAGAGACTTTCCGAGTGATGAAATCATTGTGACGGAAGTTGAAAACCGTTGGATAGAGATCGGTAACAATAATGTTGAATATCATCTGGTGGGGATGAATCCGGATGATTTTCCTTTAATACCAAAAATAGAAGACGCCGGCTTTTTTGAAGTAGAAGCCCAGGACCTTAAAAATATGATTGAAAAAACACTGGTGATCGGCGCGTCAGATGATAAACGCGCTCACATCGTGGGTGTATTTTTCGAGAGAATACAAGCAAACAATGAAAAAATTATAAGGATGGTTTCTACCGACGGCAGCAGGCTTTCAACGGTTGATGTTATTTTTGACAAGGCGTTTGATCTGCCCATCGGACCCGGTATCATCATACCTAAAAAAGGGTTAAATGAAGTTAATAAATTTTTAGACGAGGCCGGTCCTGTTCAAATAGGAGTGAAAGATAATAATTTTATTGTTAAAAAAAATATGGAAACCATTATTATAAGACTGCTGGAAGGTGAATTTCCTGCGTATAAAGATATTATCGTAAAGGGGAAAATAAATGTGATTAAATTTGACAGACAACTTTTTTTAATGATGTTAAAAAGGATGTCTATTTTGTCTTCGGATAATTACAAAGGGGTTATATTTAATTTTTTAAAAAACCGGCTGCTTATCAGTTCAACCAACCCGGATATCGGTGAATCAAAAGAGGATATGGAAATTTTATATGACGGTAAACCCATGGAGATTGCCTTTAATCCCCGCTACTTCATTGATGCACTAAATGTAATAGATGATAAAACAATCATTTTAAATATGGATAATGAAGAAAAACCCTGTCTGATTGAAGGAGAGGAAGATAAAAAATTTTTAAGCGTCATCATGCCGATGAGAATATAATAAAAAAAATAAAAATATTAAGATGGATGGAATAAAAAATATGAATAGGGATGTAATTAAATATAACGAAGATAATATAAAAATATTAGAAGGTCTTGAAGCGGTTCGTAAAAGACCGGCAATGTATATCGGGAATATAGACGCAGAAGGACTTCATCATCTGGTTTATGAAATTGTCGATAACAGTATTGATGAAGCCATGGCGGACGCCTGTGATACGATTAATGTTTTTATCCATAAGGACAACAGCGTAACGGTCATCGATAATGGCCGTGGTATACCGGTAGGAATTCATAAAACCGAAAAAGTACCGGCGGTAGAAGTTGTGATGACCAAGCTGCACGCCGGCGGTAAGTTTGACAATGATTCTTATAAAGTTTCAGGGGGTCTTCACGGCGTCGGCGTTTCCGTGGTAAATGCGCTTTCCGTTTTTTTAGAGCTTGAAATTTATACGGAAGGACAAATTTATCATCAGACATATGAAAAAGGAAAAAAGACCAGTGCATTAACCGTTATTGGTAAAACCCGAAAACGCGGAACCAAAGTACATTTTAAACCGGATTTGGAAATTTTAACGACGGACAATTTTGTTTTTGAAATATTGTCGCGTCGATTAAGAGAATTGGCCTTTTTAAATAAAGGGTTAAAAATAACCATTGAAGATGAACGCTCGGACCAGCGCAATGAATTCCTTTATAAAGGCGGCGTTGAATCCTTTGTTAAATATCTGAACCGGCGCAATACGGCCATACACAAACCGATCCTGATACAGGGTGAAAAAAATGATGTTCAGATAGAGGTTGCCATACAATATAACGACACCTACAAGGAAAAACTTTTTTCTTTTGCCAACAATATTAATACCATTGAAGGCGGCTTTCATCTGGTTGGATTTAAAGCGGCGTTGACCCGAACCATTAATCAGTATGCCAGCAATGGCAATAATATGCCCAAAAACATGAAGGCTAAAATAAGCGGTGATGATGTCCGCGAAGGGTTGACGGCTATTATAAGCGTGAGAATTAAATCACCGCAATTTGAAGGACAAACCAAGACTAAACTTGGGAACAGCGAAGTTAAGGGTCTGGTTGAATCACTTATAAACGAAAAATTGAGTGTTTATTTTGAAGAAAACCCGTCTATAGCCAAAAAAATAATCGGTAAAGCGGTAGACGCCTCCCGGGCCCGGGACGCTGCTAAAAGAGCACGGGATATGGCAAGGAACAAGGGGTCCCTGGTTGACGCAACCCTTCCCGGGAAGCTTGCCGATTGCCAGTCTTCAGAACCTTCCGAACGCGAAATTTTTTTAGTGGAAGGGGATTCCGCCGGCGGCAGCGCAAAACAGGGCAGAGATCGGAAGTTTCAAGCGATCCTGCCGCTAAAGGGCAAAATATTAAATGTTGAAAAGGCACGTTTTGACAAAATTTTAAAGAGTGAAGAAATCAAAAACATCATCACCGCCCTTGGTACAGGAGTCGGCAGTGAAGAGTACAGTATCGACAGGATCCGGTATCATAAAATCATTATCATGACGGATGCGGATGTTGATGGTTCTCACATTCGAACACTCCTGTTGACCTTTTTCTACAGACAAATGCCTGAAATTATTGATAAAGGATATTTATACATCGCCCAGCCCCCCTTATTGAAAGTGGGCAAGGGCAAGAATGAAATGTATCTTAAAAACGAGAAGAATCTAAACGATTATGTGTTGAAAAAAATTTGTGAACAGAAAAACATAAAATTCGGGAATGAAGAAAAAACATTGTCTGATCACAAGCTGTATATGTTCCTGGGAGACCTTTCTGAATATTTTTCAGCGGTGGCGAGACTGGGGCGAAGAGGGTTTAACCCGGAGCTTATCGAAGATCTTATTAAAAAAGGGGTTGCCGATAAAAATTTTCTGCAGAACCGGGAAAATATGTCGGAGCTTGTGTTATTTCTTTCTCAAAAAGGGTATGAGGTCGGGGAGTTGGCCTGGAACGAAGAGCGCAGCATTTATGAGATGATGGTAAAAATACCGGTTCAACTGCAAGAGGTATCCCCGACTTTTTTCAAGGATGTAAAACCGGTAAAAATCGGCAGGGAACTTATTTATTCATCGGACTATCAACAGTGTCTGGTCTTGGGAAATAAAATTTTTCAACACGACCTTCCGCCCTTCAAGGTTCTAAACAAAGAAAATGAAAATGGATATGCAGTTGTTGACGACAAAAAGATGTTGTTGGCCCTGCTGATGGAAGAAGGAAAGAAAGGGTTGGCGGTTCAGCGTTATAAAGGTTTGGGTGAAATGAATCCGGAACAGCTTTGGAATACCACCATGAATCCCGAAAAAAGAATTATGCTCCAGGTAAAGGTGGAGGATGTTGTTGAAACCGATGAGATATTTACGATTTTAATGGGTGATGAAGTGGAACCGCGCAGGGAGTTTATCCAAAACAACGCCCTGGAAGTCAGCGTTCTGGACATTTGATACAAAATGCTCAATATCATATCCATTCAAGCCAGAGATATTCCGGACGCCTGGTTCCAGTGTGTTTACAAGATTTTAGACTTCGGCCATACCTATGTGATCGAAAGAGGAAGTTGTGAGGGTCAGGAGCGGCTTGAGTTTGATTATGTAACCGTGCACATTCAATATCCCGGCGTTCAACCCCTTATCCCGGACATTCCCCCCGCCCTGGGTATTCCCAACCCTGTTGCGGATGGATATGTGGAGGAATACCTGCCCTATCTGATGACATCCGCCAAACAACCCAATGAGGACTATACCTACGGCCAGTATCTTGAGTCGCAAATTTCCGAGGTCATTCGGATGTATACAGAAGACGGTTACGGCACCAACCAGGCATACATGACCGTAGGGGACCCGGAGGCTTTATATTTAAACGATCCGCCCTGTCTGCGCGGGATCGATACCCGTATCCGATACGGCAAACTTCATTTTATGGTTTACTTCAGGTCCTGGGATCTGTGGAACGGCTTTCCGGCCAACCTGGCGGCCATTCAGCTCTTAAAAGAATACATGGCCCATGAGATCGGAGTGGGTGACGGTGAACTTGTTGCTGCCAGCAAAGGACTTCATTTGTATGATTATATTTGGGAGCTGGCAAAATTAAGAACCATGCGGACAGATAAATAATTTGGAAAGTGCTTCAAAATCCAATACACCCGCCGTCCTGTCGGGATAAAATAAAATATTATCGGTATGCCGGAGTGTAAAACCGCTAAAGACACCATCTGTAACAAAGCCTTCTCAGTCCGGACGAATTTCCCACAAATGAGTGGCTTGCTCAAACCCTCAATATCTGGTAGCTTCTGAAACCCTGCGGTTTGATAAAAAAAGTGACCGGTTAAAGCTGGGTTGTGTTCAATTGGTATGCGCTTTTGTTTGCGAGTTTTTGCCGATTGAAACGGAATTGTCCGACGGCTGAATCGCAACATAATTATGACAATGGCAATAATACGGCTGAATCATGACTGAACAAAAAAACGAATCATCAGATAATCTAAAAACAGACCTGCGCCGCCGTGCGGCGAAACGGTTATCCAGAATTTTTCGATGGGTTTTCGGACTCATCGCCGTCATAACGGTCTGCACGACCCTCGCCATTTTGGGCGTGTATTTCTACCTGAGTAAAGACCTTCCACGGATTGCAACCCTGGCCGATTACCGGCCCCCCATCATCACGACCGTTTATTCGGATGATAATCGAAAAATTGCTGAATTTTTTAAAGAACGCCGCATCGTTATTTCCCTGGATGAAATGCCCCTGTTGCTGAAACAGGCGTTTGTAGCGGCTGAAGACTCACGCTTTTATAAGCACCAAGGGATTGATTTTTTCAGTATTATTAGAGCTTTTTTTAAAAATATCGAAGCCGGAACCATTGTCCAGGGGGGCAGCACCATTACCCAGCAAGTGACAAAATCTTTTTTTCTGACCCCGGAAAAAAGCTATACCCGTAAAATCAAGGAGGCCATACTGGCCTATCGAATTGACCGGGCGTTTAAAAAAGAGGAAATTCTGTTTTTATATTTAAACCAGATATATCTGGGTCATGGCGCTTATGGCGTTCAGGCGGCGGCCGAGAATTATTTTGGCAAATCCGTTTCGGAGCTAAACCTTGCCGAATGTGCCATTTTAGCCGGATTACCCCAGGCCCCCAGTCGATACTCACCCTTCCGATATCCGGAACGGGCCCAGGAAAGACAAATTTATGTGCTAAACCGTATGGTTGCGGAAGAATATATTTCAAATATCCAGGCCACCGAAGCCATCAACACACAATTGGAAATTAAGGATCGGCGCAATTGGTATATCGAAGAAGTGCCGTTTTACACCGAATATGTGCGCCAGTACATCGAGAGCAAATATGGTGTGGATATGTTATATAACGGCGGACTGCAGGTTTACACGGCCGTTAATATTGAAATGCAAAAGATCGCTATCGAGGAAATCGGAAAAGGCTTATTAGCGCTGGATAAACGCCAGGGATATCGCGGGCCGGTCCGACACCTGGCAGCCGAAGAAATCGAAGCGTATTCAAAAGAAATCCAGACAAAACGGGAAGAATCGGTTCCACAGGAGGGGCAGACGGTTGAGGGGGTCGTCATTGCCGTTGGCGACGCCCAGGGTTCAGTAACCGTTCGAATGGGAAAAATGATCGGAATGATTGAAGTCGCCGATATGCGCTGGGCGCGAAGACCGGATCCGGAAGTTGCCTTCTATGAAACCCGCTTGAAACATCCCTCGGAAGCAGTAACGGTTGGGGATGTCATTCTGGTCAGGATCAAAAAGAAAAAGATAGAGCCGGAACCCTGGGAGCTGGCCCTGGAGCAAATTCCGAAAGCCCAGTCCGCCTTGTTGACCCTGGAGGCTGAAACAGGCCACGTCAAGGTGATGGTGGGGGGAAATGATTTTAAGCGCAGCCAGTTTAACCGCGCCACTCAGTCCCGGCGCCAGCCGGGCTCAGCGTTTAAACCGCTGGTATATGCCGCCGCCATCGACAAAGGCTATACCCCCGCCACCGTCTTGATCGACTCGCCGATCGTTTTTCAGGATTTGGAAAATGATTTAAAGTGGAAGCCGCAAAACTATGAAGAAAAATTTCACGGGCCGACTCTCCTGCGTAATGCCCTGGAAAAGTCCCGCAACGTGATCACCATCAAGATTTTAAAAGATATCGGTATCGATTATGCCATCGAGTATGCCCACAAACTGGGAATTACATCGGAGTTGAATCGGGACCTCTCCATTGCGCTGGGTTCGTCCGGTGTTTCTTTGCTGGAGCTCGTCACGGCATATTCCGTGTTTGACAACGCCGGATACCTCATCGAACCGGTTTTTGTGGTAAAAATTCTAGACCGGGACGGAAATGTCCTGGAAGAGGCGGTACCCGCCCGGGAGAAAGTAATCGAGAAAAGCACCGCTTATATCATCACCAGCCTGCTGGAGGGGGTGGTCAAGCAGGGCACGGGACGACGGGTTCGGGCGTTGAACCGGCCCGTGGCCGGCAAAACAGGCACCACCAACAACCTGTATGATGCCTGGTTCGTCGGGTATACGCCCCGGTATATCACCGGGACATGGGTGGGGTTTGATGAGGAAGGATCTCTGGGCAAGGGAGAAACCGGCTCCAGGGCGGCCAGCCCGATCTGGCTGGGTTTTATGAAAAAAATTCTGGCGGATAAACCCATCCGGGTATTTCAGGTGCCGGAAGGCGTTGTCTTTTCAAAAATCGATGCCGAAACCGGCCTGCTGCCGATTCGTGAATCGAAAAAAGTTATTTTTGAGTGCTTTAAAGAAGGAACAGCGCCCACCGAATACACCAAAAAACCGAATACGGTCACCGAACCGGAAGACTTTTACAAGCAGGGGATGTAAAAATTTATATGGCGCCTTCTCTTTTAAACTTTTCGACTTCTTCAGCAGAGAAACCTAAAAGATCCTGATAAATGACTTCATTGGCCGAACCGACGGGCAGGCCGGCAAACCGGATTTTAGCAGGTGCGCCCAGCATTCGGTAGGCAATATCCGGCATTTTCATCATAATGCCGGTGGCCGGGTCTTCTATTTCCACCAGCGTTTTTCTTTCCCGGTAATGTTTATCGGCATCGATATCCTTCATATCGGGTATCGGCCCGGCCGTAAGGCCCAGTTTCGTGCAGATGTCGAGAAACTCTTCGGTGTCCTTGCTTCCGATCCATTCCTGTATGGTTTCATTCAGAATGCGGCGGCTTTCCGTTGAGATGCGCTGTTCGTTGGTCAGAAAACGGGGGTCTTTGATCATATCCTGCCGGTCCATGGCTTCGGCCAACCTTTCCCAGGTTCCCTGGGAAGAACAGGACAATGCCACCCAATCGCCTTCCTTGGTGCGGTAATTGTTTCTGGGGGCTGCTCCGCGAAGTTCATTGCCGATGGGCCGGGGAACTTCGCCGGTGAGATAATAGGATAAAAAATCAGCGCCCAGCAGGCTGAAAAGCGGCTCAAAAAGGGATATATCAATCACCTGGCCGCCCGATTTCATCCGTTTTTGAGCCCGCAGGGAAACGACCACCGCAAAAGCCAAATGAAGCCCGGCGATAAAGTCCGCCAGGGCCATGGGCGGACTGGTGGGCGGGCCGCCGGGATGGGCGTTAAGAAAAGTGAATCCGCTGAAAGCTTCGGCCAGTGTACCAAACCCGGGTTTCATGCTGTAGGGCCCGGTTTGTCCGTAGCCGGATACCTTTCCGATGAGCAGCCCCGGGTTTAACGCCAGCAGCCGGTCGGCCCCCAGGCCCATCTTTTCCATGGATCCGGGCCGCAGGTTTTCAATGAAAACATCCGCCTGCTGGATCAGCTTAAAAAATATCTCTTTGCCGTCTTCGGCTTTCAGGTTGATGGTGACCGGAAATTTATTGCGCCCGATCATGGCATAATAAGGTTGAATACCGTTTTCTTCAACGACACTCCAGGCCCGCAGGCCGTCCGGCACCTTCGGGTTTTCTATTTTAATCACCTCCGCACCGGCATCTCCCAACAACATGGCTGCCGAGGGTGCGGCCACAATGGTGGACATGTCCAGCACCCGCACCCCTTCAAGGGGGAGGCCAGTGTAATTTTTTCCATCCCGCTGCTGCCCGATAAACCGGATCAATTCTTCTTTAGATTTCGCCATTCCTGTCTCCTTTTCATCATTATTTTTGCTTAATTCATTTTAAGAAAACCAATTAAACTATCCGGCAGGCAATAGTTCAGATAGTGATTTTAATGTGTCAACATGTTCGAGGCGCTTTATGGTTTCAATTAATTTGGAAATGCGATCAACAGAATAGACCGGCTGGACGAGTTCCTTATATTTGGCGATCAGCTCTTCCCATGTCAATGGATTTTCCGGATCCCCCTTGGGAAAATCAATTTTAATAGAAAATTCCTGTCCGCGGCCCGTTGTTATCGCCACCCGGGCAGGCCATTTTCTGGGAAAGTCCTTCTCCAGCTCGGCATCCGCAACACAGCGGATCCGGCTCATCATTTTCCGGACCTCGGGGGAACTCAGGTTTTCCTGAGAATATTCATCCAGTGAAGCCTTTCCGAACAGGATGGCAACCGCCGCGCCAAAGGGCATGCTGAACTGGGCATCCACGATGGATTGCGGATTTTGCTTTTGGGTTTCGGGCTCCACCACCAGCGCAAAGCCTGTTTTTAAAACGGCGAGTTCGACCGACTCAATATCTGCGGCCGTGAGCCCGTGTTTCCGCATGATCGTGAGGATTCCGTCAATCGGGCCCTGTTTGTAGCGGCAGCAGGCATGGGGTTTAATACTGGTTTTCATGACCTGGTAGGGGTTTCCCCAGGCGGCCAGAACGCGATCGGGATCCGGCCTGTCGGAATAGGATTTTAAAAAACCGAATTTACCCTCGATAACCGTGCCGGGTCCTGTAAAACCCTCTCTGGCCAGCAGGGCTGCCAGCAGGCCGCTATGGGCGGCCCAGCCGGCATGGAAACGCTTGGTAAAAGCGCCGTCACTTAAAAACTCCATCAAGCCGGCTGCCTGGCTGCCGGCGATTCCCAGCGCGTTTTTCATTTCAACAGCACTTAAGCCTAAAATCTTTGCGGCCGTTATGGCCGACCCCAGCGCACCGCAGGTAGCGGTGGGATGAAATCCCCGGGCATAATGGGCGGAGGGATCCAACCCGATGCCGAGGCGGATTACGACCTCGTAGCCGGCGACAATTCCCGTAATGAGTTCTTTGCCGCTGCGGTTTGCCAGGTGACCGGCGGCCAGTGCCGCCGACATGACGGTTACCCCCGGATGGAGGGAGGCCTCATTGACCACATCATCGAGCTCGATGGAATGTGCGGCGATTCCGTTTAGAAGGGCGGCATAAGGGGGGCTGGCCGACTGCTTCGTTCCAATGACAACCGCTCCTTTTGGGGCGGATTCCAGATTAGCGACCATTTTCCGGGCGGCAACAGCGGAGTCGCTCAAAGCACCGCGGCCGGCAACCCCCAGGTAATCCAGCAGTAAATATTTAGCCCGATCGACGATTTCCGGCGGCAGGTTTTGAAAATCGAGCGCCTGGCAGCGCTGGATCAGTTCGGCGGTTTCTTTCATGACGTCCTTCCTTTATAACGATAGCAGTTGAAAAAAAGTTATCTGTCCTAACCGCCGGACCATCCCCTTTTCAATCCGGCGGGTTTTTGAATCATATCCATGAATGCACTTTTCAGCAAGCATAAGCCTTTATCCCTTCCTCGTAAAGATCCCGGCCATGGACGTCATTGGCAACAAGAACCGGAAACGATTCGACCTTCAGCCGCCGGACAGCCTCTGTCCCCAGTTCCGGATAAGCGATGACCTCTGACGACAGGATGCATTTTGAAATCAGGGCGCCGGCGCCGCCGATGGCGGCAAAATAGACCGCCCGGTAACGCTTCATGGCGTCTTTAACCGCCTGGTTGCGGGCCCCCTTGCCGATCATACCCTTTAATCCCCGGGCGATCAGGGCCGGCGCGTACGCATCCATGCGGTAGCTGGAGGTGGGGCCTGCGGCGCCGATGGGTTTTCCGGGCCTTGCCGGAGATGGACCCATATAGTAGATGATGTGTCCCTGTATATCAAAGGGCAGGGGCTTGTTTTCGGCCAGCAGCTGAAACAGGCGCAGATGGGCGGCATCCCGGGTGCTGTAGAGCATGCCGCTGATGAAAACCCGGTCGCCGATATGGAGCTTTTCAAGATCGCTTGTTTTGAGCGGGGTGGTCAGCCGGATGCTTTCGGTCATTTTTACATTTCCTTTCACAAGAGAAGGTCATGCGGCGCTTTACAGCGCTATTTCCTTGTGGCGCGAGGCATGACATTGAATATTGACCGCCAAAGAAATGCTGGCAATGTGGCAGGGCGCTGCAATGATGTGTACGCCCAGGGCCGTGGTTCTGCCGCCCAGTCCCTGGGGGCCGATTCCCAGCCGGTTGATTTCCTGCAACCAGTCCTTTTCGAGTGCCGCCAGTTCGGGGTCGGGATTTTCACTTCCCAGCGGACGCAGCAGCGCTTTTTTGGCCAGAAAAGCCGCCCGCTCCAGTGTTCCGCCGATGCCCACCCCGATGGTGGTGGGGGGACACGGATTGGGGCCGGCCGCTTTTACCCGGTTTACCACATAATTTCTGATGCCGCTAAACCCTTCCGCCGGCGCCAGCATGGTGACCCGGCTCATGTTTTCGCTGCCGAAGCCCTTGGGGGTCACAACGAGTTTAAAGCCGTCGCCCGCAACCACATCAAAATGAATGATGGCGGGGGTGTTGTCCCCGGTGTTTTGCCGGCTCAGGGGGTGGCAGACACTTTTGCGCAAATACCCGTCCCGGTAACCCTGGCGGACCCCCTCGTGGATGGCTTCTTTCAGATCCCCCCCGACCACATGAACATCCTGGCCCATTTCCACAAAGACCACCGCCATGCCGGTATCCTGGCAAATGGGTATTTTTTCCTGATGGGCGATGGCGGCGTTTTCAATCAGGCGCTCCAGGATTTCTTTTCCCACCGGTGAGGTTTCCGTCTCCAGGGATCGATGGAAAGCGTCCAGCACGTCCGCCCCAAGATCCGTATTGGCCCGGATGGACAGGTCGCGAATGGCCCGGGTGATGTTTTCCACAGGGATTTCCCGCATGCGTACGGTTTCCTTTCATTTAATTGAGCGATAGTAGCTGTCAAGGGTATAAATGGCGGCCAGGGGGTTATGGCCCAAAACGCGGTCTTTGACCGCAAAGACAGTGCAGGGCGCCTGGCTGTATTTAAAAAAAAGCGAGTCATGACCGACGCACAGCCCCATGAGAACATTGAAGTCCGTTTGGGCTTCGTTCAGGACATATGCCTGGGCGATGGGATTGCACATGGACTCAAAGCTGCCGATGCGTATTTTTTGATCGTCCCGGACCCCGATGGATTCTTTTGCGGTTCGTCCGATTTTACATAAAGACGACACCACCTCAAAGCCTTTGGAAACGAAGAGTTTTTCGACCTCCCGGGCTTCTTTGCGAAGACCGATGCAAAACGCAAGCCCCAGGCGTCGGTAAGTCATACGTTCGGCAAACTCGATGATTTCCATAATGCGGGGCTTAAGCGGCCGAACGTGATCATAACCGCGCTCCTTTTCGGCATAACCGCAGCCTTCCTGGATGGAAGCCTGTTTTGCAAATTCTTGGATGTCGGGGTTTTGGAATTCCTTGAGCGCTTTCTCAATGACGCCGGCTTTAATGACGGTGGTGCAGTAAGGCGGCGCTTTGCCGTCTTCGTTCTGACAAATTCTCTCCGATGGTTGAAATGAACAGCGGGCGCAGCCCGGAATTTCCGTTTTCATGTTGCATCTCCTGCTGAATTAGGGGTTCGGGTCAAACCGGCCGGATTTAGCCAGCGCGATAAAATAGGCCACATCGATTTCCTTGGGACAGACAAAGGAGCAGGCCTTAGAAGTATGACAGCGCCGGACCCCCTGGTCGCTGTAAAGCAACGCCAGGCGGTCGGTTTTTTCCTGTTCGCGGGGGTCCATTACCCGGACGATGCTGGCCAGCAGGGCGTTGGGCCCCAGAAAAGCTTTGGGACTGCTGATACAGGCCTCAGCACAGCAAAAGCAGTTGATGCAGCGGGTGGCGGCGACGTATTTTTCAAGCTCCTGGGGCGTGATGCAATATTCAGCAGCCTTTTCAGCGGCCGGTTTGGGGGCAATGATATAGGGCTTGGCCCGGTTGACTTTTTCATAGGCCTTTTCAATATCGACGACCAGGTCGCGAACCACCGGGGCAATGGTAAGGGGTTCTATATCAAAAAGCGTGGTGTTAAAATAAGCCACGGCGTTTTCCACCAAAAGTTCGCAGGACAGCATCGGTTTGCCGTTGATCCGGACCGCACAGGAACCGCACTGGCCGTGTTCACAGGATGAATTCCAGGTTAAAGACGGGTCCTGTTCATCGTTTATTTTGCGAAACAGATCGACAAAGCGCAGGATGCGGCCGGCATCTACCCGGTATTCCTGGATCCAGGAACGCTCGATATCCGGATCGTAGCGATGGATTCTTAAGGTAATCTTGTAGATTTTTTCCATACGGGTCCTTAATATTTTCTCTCAATCAGGTTGAAATTTTCATGATGTGCGCCGCCGGCGTTGAAAACGCTCATATCAACCGTCCGCCGGGCAAGCGCGACATCGCCGAAAACGGTCATGGAAGCCAGGGTGTGGTGGTTAAATTCGTCGCGGCGCTCGGGAAAATCTTCGCGGAAATGGGCCCCGCGGGATTCTTTGCGCGCCAATGCCGCCCGGGCGATGACCATGGAGACCGCCAGAAGCGCATCCATCTCCCAGCGCTGCATAAGCTCTTGATTCATGGCCAGGCTTTTGTTTGACAGGGAAACTTTTTGAGCCCGCTCATTCAGTTCTTTTAGGGCGCCAATGGCTTCCGATATGCCGGATTCCGTGCGGAAAACGCCGACATTGGCGGTCATCAGCGTTCTCAAGGCATCGCGAATTTGCCCGATGCTGTCTGTGCCCCGTCCTTCCAGATACTCGGAAAACCGGCTGAAAGTTTTTACAGCAGACGCTTCGGCCGGTTTTTGCGGGGCCTCCTTTAAAAATTCCAGGACGCTCTCACCGACAAATTTTCCCATGGTGATGAGTTCCAGGATGGAATTGGTGCCCAGGCGGTTAAAGCCGTGAAAACTGGCCGCCGCACATTCGCCCACGGCATACAGGCCCGGAACGGGGTTTTGGCTGCTGTTGAGAACCTGACCGGACAGGTTCGTCGGGATGCCGCCCATATGATAGTGGTTGCTGGGGCGCACCGGGCAGAGTTCTGTCCGGGCATCCAGGTTTACATATTGTTTAAAAAATCCGGAAACTTCAGGAATTTGCTCTTCATGGACCTTTTGAGACAGATGCCGCAGATCGATCCAGACATGCTCGATATGGTGATCGGGATTCAATACGCCCCGGCCTTGGCGGATTTCCGTTTCGATGGCCCGGGACACCAGGTCCCGTGGGGCCAGGTCTTTCATTTTGGGCGCATAGTGTTCCATGAACGGCTCCAAATCCTTGTTGCGCAGAATGCCGCCCACCGAACGCAGGGTTTCGCTGGCCAGTATGCCGGGACCCACGATGCCGGTGGGGTGAAACTGGACAGCTTCCGGATCCAGGATCGGGAGGCCTGCCTGGAGGGCAATGGCCAGGCCGTCTCCGGTATTTTGGCGGCAGTTGGTGGTGACTTTGAAGACCTGACCGCTGCCGCCGGTGGCAAGGACGGTTGCCCGGGATAAAATCCGGGCGAATTTACCTTCTTTTTGGAGAAAAACCATTGCGCCGACACACTGGTCGTCACTAAACAGCAGCTCGGCGGCAATAGACTGGTTTAAAAAGGAAACCCCCTGTTTCATGGATTCTCCCCAGGCCGTATCCATGATTCCTTTTCCGGTACGGTCGGCCTCGAAAACAGCCCGAAACGCGGAACGTTCACCAAAATTCAAGGTGTGGCCGCCAAAGGTCCGCTTGCTGAGTTTTCCATCCTGGTTCCGGGAAAAATGCATGCCGCGGTTTTCCAGCCAGATAACCTGCTCCCAGGCGGCTTCACATATTTTTTTGACGACATTCTGGTCGGCCATGCAGTCGGAGCCCTTCCAGGTGTCAAACATATGGTAAATGATTTTGTCGGCCGGATCGGCCGGATCAACAGACGCCAGCCCCCCCTGGGCGGTGGAAGTGTGGGATTTCTGCGGGTGCGGGACCTTGGTCAAGGCAATCACCCGGCTGTTCGGTCTTTTTCCCAGCACCTCGGCCGCGCAACGCATTCCAGCGCCGCCCGCGCCGATGATCAGCAGGTCGCAAAGAAGGGTTGCCGATGTTTGCAGGGCCCTGTTCATTCACATACTCCTCTATATAAAAAGCGTTAATTGAACGCCGGCCAAGAAAAAGAAACCCATGATGATGAGGATAAGCATGGCGCAACAATAGTGTAAAAACCTGGCGGGGAGATAGTCCTTGATAATGGACAACAGGCCGTAGCCGCCGTGATAGAGACCTGCGCTGAGCAGCGCAACGGCTACGGTTTTAATAAAAACATGCTGCATTCTGGCAATAATAACGCCGGCATCATGACCGATTGCGGGCTGCAAATGCATAAACAAGAGGTGCGCCGGTATCATCGGCAGCAAAAAACTGCCGCTGATGCGCTGCAGTTTCCAGCCCAAGGAATTTTCGCCGGGCCATGTTTTTAAAGCAACGACATAGGACAGGCAGACGCTCATGGCCAGCAGGCAAAGCCAGAACAGAAATGGGGATACCGCCTGATCCCCCCTGATCATCATCAACCCCAGCAGACCGACATACAGCACTGAAAATATCAGAACCCCCCGGGTGATGGCTGCATCCGCCCGGCTGTAAAAGACTTCGTAAAGAATCAAACGGCCCCCGTTGAGTGCATGAAAGATCACCGGCACAGCCAGCGCCCATTCCAGAAGCACAAAAAAGGCTCCCTGAAAAAGCTTCATTTTTAGAGCGAAAACATCCGGTGTTGCCAGCGCTGTAAGGGTATAAATATGGAACCAGACATACAGGACCAGCAAAAGTCCGGTGGCGCGATGGGTCCAGGAAAGGACAAAATGCCACCCCCGGGTTTTGGCGTAAAAACCGATCAGGGGAAGTGTTTCCAGTTTTTTCAATATGCGCTGCTCCATATGGTTATAATCGAAAAGGGTCGTTTCCATTAACATTCTCCTCTAACAGGCCCATAGAGCAGCCGGAAGGTTCCCGCAAGGGGATCTGAAAAATTTCAAGGCTCTTCCAGATAGGCCAGAAATTTTTCAGAAGCCGTTTCGATGTGGTGTTGCACCAGTCCAGCCAGCATGGCCGGGTCTGTCTGCGGGTCATTAAAAAGATTCAGAATTTTCCGGTGTACCGCCAGAGACCCGGGCAGATCTTCGCGATAATATTTATAGGAAAACCGGTACCACAGGCTGTGCATCCGCAATGTCTTCAGGATATGGATGAGAACGTCATTGGCGCATGCCGTGATAAAGATTTCGTGGAAAAGAATATGCTGTTTCCAATATGCCTTGGGATCATTTTCCTTTACAGCCTGTTCCATTTTCAGCAGCACCTGCTCTATGCGGGAACGGTCTTTGGCATCCATTTTATGAAAGGCTTCTTTGGCGGCAAGTCCTTCCAGGGTTGCACGAACCGGAAAATTTTCCTGGATGTCTTTGCTGGCAATACGCTTTACAAATGTTCCTTTCCGGGGGGTAATGGTCACCAGGCCTTTTTTTTCAAGCTCACGGAACGCTTCGCGAAGGGGAGAACGGCTGATGCCGAACTGTTTTTGCAGCTCTGATTCCACCAGCTTGTCGCCGCCCTTTAATACATCCTCCAGGATAGCTTCGGTGAGAATTTTTGATACCTGCCCGGCCAGAACATCGGGTCGAAAGTCATGTTGTTTAATTTTTTTGCTCAGCATCGGGGTGTTTTTCGCCCAAAAAGATCACCATGTTTTTTTGTCGACGGTCGACTATATACGTTCTGGGGGTGTTGCTGTCAAGTCGAAAATATTAAACCGGTCATACATGTTCTTTCTTTGACGACCGCGGTGGTGCATAGAAGCGACAAAACCAGTTTTACCTGGATATGGGGTTCGACATCAACAGCTTGACCGGCATGGCGGGGAAGCCCGTTCAGCAATATCAAATCAGGGTCTTGTATCGGTTTCATCTTAATTCCGGATGCAATTGTGTTAAGTGTTGACCCATAACACATATAAGAATTATACAAACAACTCTTATTCCGATAGTTGCCTGTTTGACAAGCTAAAAGGTTGCCTTTTAAGCAGAAAAGGGTTAGCCCGTGAGCAGTGGATAACCCGTTCGACGATCAGAAATAGAATCTGCTGCGACGGGAAACGGTCGCATTTCAATGAGACTTCAGGAGGTTCGTATGGTTACGCAGAAAGACTTGGTTTACGAACATGCGATTCAGAGAAACAGTGGATGGGCTTACGAGCTGAAAAGGGGGCAAGTCCTGCGCGTCATGGGCACCTCCATTGCCGACCTGGTTGCCTTTTCTCAGAAGGACCAGACAGAACGCTTTGATCAGGCCCGCACAAAAGTCTATAATCGGAAAATTTTCATCAGTACCGGCGATGTGCTCATGACAAAGTCAAACCATGCCCTCATGACGATTTTGGAAGATACGTTCAAGACGGGCACCCATGACCTGCAACACGGCATGTGCAGCCGGTCTCGTTTCGAGTTGGCTGCCAAAGAGGGCCGCCTGGCGGAATATTACTTTCGAGACATACCGGCTGATGAAATTCCGGACCATGGCTGCTTTGAGAATCTGATCAGAGCGCTCAAGCCATGGAAAATTCCGCCCTGTGACATACCCAGCCCGTTTAACCTATATCAGAATGTCGAAATTAATCCCATAACCGGTCTGATGATCAATCGGCTGACCCGTCCGGAACCCGGAACGTATGTAGACTTTAGAATAGAAATGGATTCTCTGGTGGGCATCAGCTCCTGTCCGGACCTGTGGGCCGGCGGCAGCCAAGGTATCGATGTGAAGGTTTTTGGTGAGGGGTTCTAATAACTATGGCAAACGTTATGAAAGCTTTTTTTTCACTTCCTGTTCAAGGCGTTTGCTGTAATCTCTTAAATCCGCTTCGGTTTCTTTGAGCTTTTTGATGGCAGCCTGGGCATGGGAACCGAAAAGCAGAAAGACGCTGAAAACCATCAGGCGCCTGTATAGACCGAGTAAATCCGGCTGAAATAGCTGCTGAAAAAAACTTTGGCCATGGGAAAAGACATATAAAAGGGACTCAACGAACCAGTATAGAACCGCAAGGCCGATTCCTACAAATACCAGCAGGTTGTCCGAAAAGATGTTGCCGTTTTTTTCATTCATCGCTTTGCTCCCATCCGTGTTAACCGCTGTGAATGCTTAAAAAGTGTCCCTATCCCGTTTGTATAGTTGCTGAATATTATAATAAAAAAATTTTTATGTCAAAAAAGATTTTAATCCGGACGGATGAGAAATGCATCAGAAAAATAGAATTTCGCCGGAGACTTGCCGCTATACCGCTTTCCATAATAAAGTTCCAAAACAATGAATTGCGGTATAAGCGGTTGTAGAAAAAAACGTTGGGATAATGGAACGTTTTTTTGACAACCGCTATATCGGCAATTGATAAAAATACGCTTGAAACGCTTTTTTGACAATTACCCGATGGTCCCGAACAGCAGGCGGCGCAGATCCGCAACGGACGCTGAATGCCGGGCGACCCAGTGAATGCCGTCATCGATGGCCGCCACCAGCGCGGACAGTCCGCCGAACCGCTCCACCTCCTGCGGTTTTGGCTTAAACCGAAGCGACACCCGGGAGCCCGGCTGCCCCAGGGCATTTACGGTGATCATACCATGATGCAGCAGCCAGTACATGCCGATACCCGCGGTGACTTCAGCCGGGACAAGCGGCAGGGGTTTTTGGCTCATGCCTAAAGACCGGACCAGATACCAGGCATCTTCTTCGGTAATGGTTGCACCCAGACCGGTTTGACGGACGGCTTCGGCACCATACTGCCTGCAAAGGCGATGGTATATTTTTTGTCCGAGAACAACTTCCTGCTGAAGCTGCCGGGGGTCGAAATTCTGCAGCGAGTGACAAACGTCGACCGCCAAAGTCGGCCTTGCCTCCAGGCCCAGCTCGGCTGCACGCGCCAGGACCCGAGTCACCAGGTCCGGCCGCCCGGCCATCAGCCCCGCCCGGGGGCCGCCCAAACCGGCCTTGTCGCAGCTGGTAATACCTATATCGATACCGGTTTCAAGGGTTTTGGGCTGATGATACACTATGGGTCGCAGGCGGGCGCCATAAGCGTCGTCCAATAAAGACGGAACGCCATTCATCCTGAGCCGCCAGCCCGGAATCACCCAGAATGCAATGCCGCTGAAGGCCGGTGAAATTGTAAAAGCTGTCCCGTCCATGCTTGGCTGCTCTTGTTTGGATGAGGCGAAGCGCATGCTGATAGCGCCGGAACTCATCCAGCGAAGAAGACAAGAGGTTGCCCCGGGCATATCCGACATCCGGATCCATGGGGTGACCGCAGCGGTCACGGAGAACGGATTTGTTTTTAGAAGGTTCAGTCGGAGCAGACATTTTAAAGAAGCTCTTTTTCAGGGTTTCACGGATCTATGGTTTCATCGAATTCAAAACCATATCAACCGCCCAGCTTCCGGAATGTAAAGCTGATGGCATAAAAGATGGATATTTACCCTATTTAATACCTGAATATTGCATGAAAATTGATGATAAGCGCTTTTGTTGCTTCATACAAAAGATTCAAAAAAAATTCAATAAAACAAAAATATTACCCAAAAGACAAAAAGAAGAGGGGCATTTTAGCTTGACATGTTGCCAAGAAAGAATAATTGTTTGGCAAATATTTTTTCAATTTCTGACGAAAACTTTTTCAGATTCCGGCACCATATGACCAAATGGCCATTTAAGAAGGTTACCCAATGAATTTAATAAATGTTCTGATTCAGACAATCGGCGGGTTGGGCATTTTTATTCTGGGAATGCGGATGATGACGGACGGCCTGCAGATGTCCGCCGGCGATAAAATTAGGCGCATCCTGGGGGCTGTCTCATCCAACCGGGTGATCGGCTGTCTCACCGGAACCGGTGTTACCGCCATCATTCAGTCTTCATCAGCCACCACCGTGATGCTGATCGGGTTTGTCAGCGCCGGGTTGATGTCCCTTGAGCAGGCGGTCGGGGTGATTCTGGGGGCCAATATCGGTACTACGATGACGGCCCAACTGATTGCATTTAAATTGAGCGATGCGGCATTGCCGGCCATCGCCATCGGGGTTTTTCTAAAATTTTTCACCCAGAAAAAGAAATACCGATATGTGGGTGAATTCGTCCTGGGATTCGGCCTGCTGTTTTTCGGCCTGACGGTCATGAGTCACGGCCTGGGGCCGATCAAAAAAGATCCTGTTTTTATCGCTTTTTTTACCCGCTTTAACGCAGACGACATCGGCGGCATTCTGCTGTGTGTGTTTGTCGGTACGGTCTTGACGGTGCTGGTTCAATCCTCGTCTGCCACCATCGGGTTGACCATGGCCCTGGCGACTCAGGGACTGGTAACCTTTCCGGCGGCCATGGCGCTGGTCTTGGGGGAAAATATCGGTACCACCATTACGGCCCAGCTGGCCCGGCTGGGCTCCACAAACATAAACGCCCATAGAGCCGCCAATGCCCATACCATTTTCAATGTCATGGGTGTAATCATAATGATATTTATTTTCCCATATTTTCTTGATGTGGTCGGGTTTATCACCCGGCACATGGGGACCGGATCCGCTGAAACGGTCGTGAACGGCGAAGCCGTCAATGTTGCCCGCTATATCGCCAATGGGCATACCCTGTTTAATGTCATAAACGCCGTCATCTTTTTAATCTTCATGCCGTTGCTGGTGAAGTTAAGCATCCTGCTGTCGCCCAAGCCGAAAGGGGAGGAAGACATCTACCGGCTTCCGGACTTTAGCCTCCGACTTATCGACAGCCCCATCGCAGCCCTGACAGCCGTGCGCAGTGAAATCGTGCGCATGTCGCAGACCGCCGCAGAGATGTTTAAACATATGATATCCTGTATCGAAGAAAGGGATATTAAAAAATTAGAACGCTGGAGAAGTGTTGAAGGCTTTCTGGACGCCATGCGAAAAGAAATCACCACGTATTTGACCCGATTGTATCAAAGCGAAGTGAGCGAATCCGAAGCCAAAGAAATTTCCAGCCTGATGCGCATGGCAAATAATATCGAAAGAATCGGAGACTCCACTGAAGATGTCGCGCAACTGATCGAAGGTTTTATTGAAAATAATATGCAGTTTACCGCCATGGCCCAGGAAGATTTAAAAAAAATAACCGGTCGGGTGCTGATGTTTCTGGACCTGATTACCAGCGGAATCAGAGAGGGGAACCCAGACATTATGGAACAAGCGCTGGTCATTGAAACTTCCATCAACGACATGAGGGAAAGCATGCGTCAGAATCATATCAGCCGGCTTCGCTGCGGGGATTGCTCTATTGATCCCGGCCTGCTCTACATCGATATGCTGGCGCACTTTGAAAAAATGGGCGGCTACTGCTTCAACGTCGCCCAGGCCGTAGCCGGCGTTAAATGATATCCACGGTCTGTTTTAAAAAACAGCAATTTATTTGACACAAACGTCTCAATTCACTATACTCCTCTAACAAAAAACAAATTCTTGTCATTTCTGTCTTCACGGCGGGGGCATCCGAGTCAGGTGTAAACCGTTTCAGACAACACCGATGGAATTCCAAGCATTATTGAAACCGGATGCGATAACCGATTTGCAGGCGCCCGGTTGAACACGACTTTTTGATAGGCCCGGTAAAATCCTTCAGTCCTAAATCAATATAAGCTTCGACAACACCGGGACGGATAATAAATTTGCCGACATTAAGGCGAAATGCTTCTGGTAAGTGGAGGTGACGAATGGTTTGTTTGCGGAAAATGATACTGTATTTTATGGGCGCTGCTTTTTTACTTTCCCTCAACGCTGCCCTAGCTGTTTCCCCGGATTTTAATGCCGACAGACGGGTAAATATCAAATGTCCCACCACCATTGATAGAGACCGGGAAGGTCAATTTGAACCGGACGGATTCATCCAGACCGTCCGGCGGCTTTATCGCGAACTGGATCAAAATCTGCAGACGGCTGAAAAAAAAGGAGCTGAAAGCGGCGGCGGACAGCGGTATGTTTTCAGTTCCGATCCCAATCACGGCGCCTTCTTTATTGCGCACGCCAAGGCCTTTCTTCCGGCAAACAGCCTAACCAGCCTGGTCCCCCAAGACCCGCTTCAATTTCAGGAAGTTTTTTACATCACTGAAATAAACTGGGACACCCTGCAGCTGACAATGGTGCGGCAAAAAGATAAAAAAACATTCCGCATGGATCTGCCGGATTTTGAGAAAGCCTTTTTATGGTATAATGCCCTGCTGGATAAACAACGGGCGTATATTCCCATATATGGTTTTTTGAGCCTTCCGGGAGAGGCCGATGAGTTCCCCACCATCTGGAACAGCTGGCAGGGCAGTAAAAAAGACACCGCCACCCCCCCGGAGAGTCTGGTGGATTATGATTTTTATAAAATCCTCGATTATCGCGAAGGGTATTATTTGCTTGGCAAAGATTTTAACGAGCTCGACTACCGCAATAACATCGAGGAATTTGGCATCATTGGCTGGGTCGAAAAAAAATACATAACCCTCTGGCGTTCGCGGCTGTATTATCATCCGCTTCAAACCGTTCCGTTTTTCAATGATAAGAATGATCGTGAGCCTGCCAGGGAATCTACCGAAATAAACAATTTTTATGTGGATCATATTTATTTAAAGGAAAGGCTTTTTAATGATATTGTTGAAAAACTGGACCAGGAAAGCCTGCATAAATTTTATTCCCATTTCGGCTTTCCCCAGTTAACCCATCCGGAAGATGTGGCCGAAAATCAAATCGCCAAAGTATTCATTCCCGGCGCGTTTACTCCCCGCCTGATGCGGCTCCTGGGAGAATCCATCAAAAAAAATCTGAACACTTTCTTTTTAATCGACGTGTCAGAAAGTATGCGCCCTTTTGCGGATTATGTGAAGTCTTTTAACAAGAGCGTCAGCGCAATGAAAGAAAAAGGGATCGGGCTCAGAATGAACCGGGTTTATGCCTACTGGGATACCCCGGCGAGTGACCGTGACATGACGGGCGAGCCCCAATTTATGAGGGTCAAAAGACCGGAAAGTATCGAGTTCGCCCACAAAACCGGGGATCGAAACTATGCCGAACCTTTGACAAGAGCGTTTATAAAAGTGCTGGATGAAATCGAGTCGCTGCAAAAAGAAAAGCTGATGCTGCCGCTGCATGAAAAGTTGCTGTTTATCATAACCGACGCAGGCCCCAATGACATGACGGATGGGGCCTTCAGCGACATCGTTGCCAGGGCTCAGCTCCTGAATCTGCGGATATACTTTGTTTATCCCAGCCGACACGGTGTCAGAAATCCCAGCTCACGGCTGGAAGACACCCCCGCCGACGTATATAAAGGACTGGAAGACATGATTGCCCGTTTTGAAAAAAGCAGCTTGCCTGGCCAGGCGGTCAGCTTCCGGCGGTTTCAGTTTGAAACGGCAGCGCTGCAATCTCAGGCCCAACGCCAGGAGGATTTTAATAGGCAGCACCGCCGCCTTTTGGAAGGAATTGAAGCCTATATTGATCACGTATTTAAAAACGCCCGGGGAAATGAACTGTCAAAGGATGTCATCCTGTATTTTTCTGATGAAAATCTTATGGAAAAGATGCGGAAATGGAGCGACCGCAAAATTCAGGTGTTAAACCATGTGGTCAAGTTCATTCATTCGGTTGACAACCCGGCGGTATGGGAAGAAAGGATCGCAATCCCCGCCAAACCGGTGGAATCCTATTTGCGGGCGATTAGAACCCAGGACGATGTGACCTTATCGGACCTCAAGAAACTGATCATTATCAACTCTCTGGTCAGTGTGGACGATGTGGAAAAGAGCCGAAAACTTTATGATCATATTAAACCGCTCATCGAAAAAAAGACCTTTAAAACTGCTGATGAGGTCTTCTACACTGCGCTGACCAATAGAGAGGCGGGTCAGAACATCCAATGGAATAAATCCCTGGGAGAAACCAATGAAAAACTGGGCGACTACCTGGCCGGGCGGGGATTCCATCTCAATTCTTTCAATCAGGCCGTTCAAAGTAAATTCATGTATTTAAAAGTTGAAGAGCTTTACGGTCAGTGACAGTAATTGTATCGGGTTGTCTGGTATACCATCGTCCGGGAAAGGCGCGGGTTGTTCATAAAATAACGTCTGGTTTCAGCCGCCGGATAAATCCGTTAAGCAGCATAAAAGGAAGACGAAAATGAAAAGGCAGCCGATTCAATGGTTCTGGATCCTTTTAATTGCCTGCTGGGGTCTCACCGAAAATGTTTGCGCCGAGGGCCTGTTTAAAGACCGGCAGATCAATTTAAGCAACGATAAAAATAAAACCTTCAGCGTCGGGGTAACCGGCACCACCGCCGGATATAACTATATCGCCCTGGTTGAAAACGCCAAACAGGAGTCCATCTCTCTGGGGGAACTGGGCTATTGGGAGCGGGTGGCGGATCCGCCGTCCTACCTGCGAAACTACGATCTTCAGTTGATTGTAAAAAATCAGGCCACGGGCCGGTTTAAACTGGAATTTGAATATGACCGGCAGCGGCAGAACATCAATTATCGCATTGTTGAAGGGGCGGTGGACGTTCGACTGGATCCCAACGAATATTATCCCCTCTTGATCATCACCAGTGTTGTCCCGGTAAAACCCGTGCTGGAAGCGGACCGTCTGCCAAGCGGGGCCAGACGGTTTTTGTTTTTGGACTTTAACAGTTTTGATGTGGATTTAAGAAAGTATTACGGCAGCGTGAAGGTGCTGCTGAAAAATCCGGACTACACCCCCCATTTTTATTATTATGAAGCCGGTCATTACAACAGTTACTATTTCAAAACGTTGCAGACCGCCGAAGGGCTGGACATCGATAAAATGGGGCTTTCCCTGGAAGACGGAACACTGACGTATTACCAAAAAGTGCTGGACAATCTTAAATCCCGCCTGGGCACCGATTTTGCAGATCAGATCATCATCGTGTCGCGGTTCGGCAAGAAATTTTCAGAAGAAATAAAGCGCTATGCATATGAAATCGGAATGAACCGGAAGATAGTGATAACCCTATGGTCCTATGACGACATCCGGTAAACCCCGGTGCCGGCCGGGGGGGCTTTTGACGGACGCTCAGCCGGTTGCCAACTTCCCATCGAGACCTGAAAATGTTTTTCAGCAGGGACTTTCTTAAACTACAGGTCGTTTGTCTGAAAATGCTTTTCCGAAAGTCCACGCGGAAACGATTCGTTTTTCTGGTTTTTACCTTTTTGTTCATGATGGGCTTTAATACCTGCAGTTATCTCATGAAGTTTCATAAAACCGAAACGTTGAAAACGGAAGTTCTGGCAGAGAAAGCCTTTAAGGTTTTTTTCACAAGAATGCGCAGCGTAAACGATTTTGAACGGTTTCTATACAATCATCGCCAGCCGCTGCTGGACCTTGGCGCGAATATCGTTCAGAAAGCCTTTATTTATCAAAATAATCTGTATATTCATTTTTTATTGCCTTCTGTACAGGAAAGCGGTTCGGACACGGATGAAAAAGAGGCCATGTTGTTGCTCTATGGCATGTTTAACCTCCGCCAAGCGGTTGCCGAATTTTATACGGTGGACCACGTGGACGGTTATCGATCCAGGGTCAGAAATCAATATATGGATTATAATGGAAACCGCCTGGATGAAGACACCGTCCGAAACCGGCACGATACCCTTAAGGCGGACTTGGTGGATATCGCCGATATGATTCGATCCCTTTCACGCGATAAGAGAAAGGACGTTATCTATTCGGTGAGAAAGACAATGGTTGACAGCCTGAAGCGGACGGCCGGGAATAAAGCGGATGAACCCAATCTGTATCTGAGCCGGGTTGAGATCGTTGTCCCGATGAACTTTCTGCACATCTGGGCGCATATCCAGCAGGACAACACCACCGATATTATGGATCTGCTCCATTCCGTCCTATCCAATCCTGACGGCACCATTGAAACCGATAATGCTTTTTTGCAGGTTCCGGAGATATATACCGGCAAGGCTCTGTACAAAGACATCGACATCTATCCCCGGTATGTGCCTTTATATATACCCGGTTTGCTTAAACCGCACTGGAACTGGCTCTTGTATCAGAATATCCGGATAAAAAAAGACTTTATGGACTATCTGAACCAGCTGCATTTTAACGGGCACTACCTGTTTTCTTATGAAAAGTCACAAATCCTCCAGGACAAGGTCAAGAATCTAAATGATGATATTCAAGCCAACCACATTCATTTTTATCTGACGGATCTATCCATGGGAATTGCGTTTCCTTTTATGATTTCCCTGTTTGCCTTTATTCATTTAAAAACAGAAATCGCTTTCCTGCTCATGTTCAAGAATCGCGTGCAGGAGATATTGTTCATATTCTGGCTGCTGCCGTTGAGCCTCATGCTCATGGTGAAAAGCGGGATTCTGACAGGATATTTCTTTTACCTCTATAGCAGCGGCGGCGGACTTACGCTGCTGCTGCCTCTGCTGGCTTCATTTATCGCGGTGGCGGCGGGGTTTTATCCGATTAATAAATGGTGTTTTAATCAGTTTACCGGAGATACCCTGAATTTATATGCTCTTCACAAAGGACGATAGCGCCGTGCAAAGCTGTTTCAGCGTTAAATTCCCACTGGTTTTAAAATGGGATGATGCGTTTACGATTACGTTTACATCATCACAATCGCCCCAGCTGGAGTTTAAAAGCGGGTTCTACTTCCTCTGCGGCGATAACGGGTCCGGCAAAACCACCTTTTTGAATATGCTGGCCCTGACCGCCGGAAATATCGGAAAAAAAGCCGCCGGCGACAACGGCCGCATCGCCTACAACGCGGAAGCGTACAACCGGCCGGGATTTAATCATATTCAGGCTGCCAAGATACGTGAAGGGCAATTTTGTATTTTCCCACAGAAGGCTTTTTTTCTGCCGGTATCGACCCGCGACAATTATACCATTTTAAACGGCTCGGATCTTAGCAAAGAGGCCGGTTTTTCATATCAGGAGTATCCGGATTTGCTGTCGGGCGGGCAGCAGCAGAAAATACTGATGGATATCATTTTGGATGAAAAAAAACCGGTATGGTTTCTGGATGAGCCGCTTTCAAATCTGGACGCGGAACGGCGGCACTATTTTTGGGAAATTCTGGAGAAAGCCTATCGGCAGAAACTGCAAACCGTTTTTTTTATCGATCATGGAATGGGAAATGAAATCAAAAACGATCCACAGTTTCGTTTCGTCGACACCCTTTGTGCGGTTACGGAGAACCGCCAGAAAAACAGACCGCCGGAGATTGGCCGCCGACACATTGAGATATATGCGAACGATTCACCCCAAAATTTTTTTAAAAAAAAGATCAGGGAACTGGATAATGCAGCGGCCGTTACCATTTGAACCCAACTTATTAAAAGGATAACAATTGAAAAAAATGAAAACATGGATACGAAGTATTTCAGGTCGTGCCGTTGTTGCCGCCTTTTTCCTCGTGGGGTTGTCGTTTTCACCGGCGGTGGGGATTGAGCTGATTACCCGGGAAACCTTTGAAGCCGAAAAGGGCGCCTATAAAGATTATCCATTTCATCTCCTGTTTAAAAAGCTGGCCGAAAGCAGCGGCGTCGAAAAACAACTGATAAAGAATTTGATTATTTTAAAACAAATTTTTGATCCGACCATGCAGACCAAAGAGGCGGCCGGAGTGATCACCTACCAGCGTACCTACGGTATCATCAAAACACTTGATAATGAAAAGCTGAAGATTTATTCGGCTGACACCGGAAAGGATGTTGAGTTCCATGTTGGCATGGACCGGGTACCCCTGCAAAATCCGAACAAATATAATGTCAGCGACCAAAATATCGGGCGATACGCCGCTGTGGTTTATACGCTTGATAATCGCGTTTATAAAGTTGAAACAAGCTTTCTGATCGCAAGACCAGAGGAATTGTCTCTTAAACGGGAAAACGACAAGAACCGGATCGGCTGGCGCCAACCCCAAACCGCTCAGCAGCCAACCGAGTATAACGTTTTTATTAATGACAAACCCTATCAAACCGTTGAAGAGACAACGGTCGCTGTTCCGATAAGAAGCGGGCAGGTGGACACATATCGCGTTCGTGCGGTCTATTCACATGGAAAAGGTCGGATAGAATCGGATGCATCACCGCCGCTTCAGGATACGATCACCAGGGTTGAAATAGAACAGGAGCGGTTGGCGGCAACGATGTTTGCCCAAGTATTGTCAGGGTTAAAGCCGGGGCAGTGGGAGGCTGCCCGCAGCCGGTTGTACGACAGCCGGGGACTGTTAACAGCGAGCCTATCGGGTCCGCAGCAGTCGCAGGCGACGGGTCTGACGGCATTTTTTAAAACGGTGGAAGAAGGCGACCTTGCGCTGGGAAAAGCGCCCCAGACAGTCGCGGGAATCGATGAGGCGCTGGCGGCTTACAGTCGAGCGGGTCAGCAGGCCGCCGGTCTTTCGCCCGGGATCGAAGTCGGGTTTATCGTAGCGGAGAAGACCGCGGCAGCGACCGAGCTTCAGGCGGCGCTAAAGACACAGCAGCAACAGGCGCTGGCGGCGGCGCAAAAGCCTGCAGCTGAACCGGCCGCACCACCAGCGCCCGTCGTATCTGCGCCGCCACCGCGCGTTGTTGATAGTGGCGCTGAAATCCAACAGGCCCTTGGCCGTTTTGATGAAAAAAATTATACAGAAGCTTTAAACCATTTCGCAGCCGTCTACAGCAGTCAGATCAGCAACCTCCAGCAGCGTGATCAAAGGCAGATTAAAGGATTGCTGTCGCTGCCCCCGAAATATAGGGCGGAGATAATTTTTCTGATTGAGTTTGAACGGATCCGCAAAAAGAGCAACAACGACCGGGACCAAATAAAAATGGGCCTTGAGGACTTGCTGCAGGACATCGAGAATCGCCAGGGTCCCTGGGTACTTATTCCTGAAATCAGAAGGGAGCGCATTAAAAAGCATATCAATGAGTTTCAATAGACATGTGCGATCTGCGTCTACCCCGCAACAGAAGGGTAACTGTTTCGGAATAAGCCATAATTATCTTGACAAATAAGAAGCGACTCTAATAAGTACAAAGACGGTCATTCGTCGTAAAAAAGGAAATTTTGAAAATGATTCGGTCGAAAACAAGAGGTTTTTTTTGGCGCTGGTGGTGGATCTCTGAAAACGCGGGGAGCGCCATCGGTTTTTTTTCGACATAGACAAATAAAGCAAAAAATTTTAAAAAGAACCGTGGGAACTCCCAACTCCCACGGTTCTTTTTTTTTAAGGGCTGTGGATGGTGCCGGAGCCTTTTTTATTCTGATCATTAATTGAGTCTCAAGGAGGTGGTATCATGTTGGTTGTAATGGAGAAAACGGCAACAACCGGGGAAGTTCACGCCGTTGTTACGGCTGCTGAAGCCCGTGGGTATCAGGCCCGAACGATTCCCGGGGGAGAACGGGTTGCCATCGGCATTTTGTACAACAAAGGCGCAGTGGATGCTTCTCTGTTTATGGGGCTGGCAGGGGTCAAGGACGTGATCCCCGTTACCCGGCCGTATAAGCTGGTCAGCCGTGAGTTTCAGCCTGACGATACCATTGTCCGCATTGGCGATGTGACCGTTGGAAAAGGTCATTTATGCATCATTGCCGGGCCGTGCGCGGTGGAAAGCGAAACCCAAGCCCTGACGATAGCCAAACTGGTGAAAAAATGCGGTGCACACATGTTCCGGGGCGGCGCCTTCAAGCCGCGGACTTCGCCCTATTCCTTTCAGGGGTTGGGAGAAGAGGGGCTTAAAATCCTGGCGCGGGCAAGGGATTTGACAGGCATGCCGATCGTTACAGAGGTTATGGATTATGAAAATTTTGATATGGTCGAGTCATACACGGATGTCATTCAACTCGGCGCACGCAATATGCAAAATTTCAGCCTGCTGCGCCGCGCCGGACAGTCCCGAAAACCGGTAATGCTGAAAAGGGGGCTGGCGGCAACGATAGAAGAATGGCTGATGGCAGCCGAATATATCCTGGAAAGGGGTAACTCACAGGTTATATTATGTGAAAGAGGCGTTCGCACCTTTGTTCACCACAGCCGAAACACACTGGATCTTTCGGCCGTCCCTTTTGTGAGAAAAGAAAGCCATCTTCCCATCATCGTTGATCCCAGTCATGCCGCCGGCCGCAGAGACCAGGTCATCCCCCTCAGCCAGGCGGCTGTGGCGGTTGAAGCCCAGGGGCTGATGGTGGAAGTTCACCATGAGCCGGACAAGGCACTGAGTGACGGGGCGCAGTCTCTTTACCCGGATCAGTTTGAAAGGTTATGCCGCCGGGTGGAACAGATTTACAAACTGCTGCAGACCCAGCATCAAGACACAGCGGCACCATCTTTGTAGAGCAATCGTCAAAAACAGGTGCCGGTTGAACCGGAACGACACGGCGGCTATTTGGGAACATTATTTGGACAACCACACAATACATCCGTGAGGGTATCATGAAGCAGTTGGAGATCAGCGGAAAAACCGGAAAATCCACCATAATGGTGGGAGAAAAGCTGGCAAATCTTTCCCAATATATTCCGCCGTCTGAAAAAGTGGTGGTGATTACCGATACCCATGTCGGGAAACTTTACCAGGAGCAGTTTCCCCGGGGTGAAACCATCCGCATCGGAACCGGCGAAGCCATTAAGAACCTGAACACCGTTCAACAGATATATGAACAGCTGGTGGCGCTTGAAGCCGACCGGGCCGTTTTTATTGTCGGCATCGGTGGCGGGGTGGTCTGTGATATTGCCGGGTTCGTGGCGTCTACCTATCTGCGCGGAGTCCGGTTCGGGTTTGCAGCGACCACCCTTTTGGCCCAGGTGGATGCCAGCGTGGGGGGTAAAAACGGTGTTAATTTCCGGGGGTACAAGAACATGATCGGGGTTTTTCGGCAACCCGAGTTTGTGCTCTGTGATCCGGCGCTTTTAACCACGCTTCCGGAAAAAGAACGCCTGAGCGGATTTGGTGAAATCGTCAAACACGCAGCCATCGGCGATGAGGCCTGTTTCGAATTTCTTGAAAATGCTTATGAAAAAGCATTGAAACTGGATCCCGCGGTGATCGAACAACTGGTATACGCGTCTGTCGTTCTCAAGGCTGCCATCGTGAACCGTGATGAAACCGAAAGGGGCGAGCGGCGAATATTGAATTTCGGGCACACCTTCGGCCATGCCATCGAAAAGATAACCGGCGTAACCCATGGGGAAGCCGTCGGGTTGGGAATGGCGGCCGCCTGCAGACTCTCACAGAAAAAAGGGCTGCTTTCCGATGAGGCCGCTGAAAGGGTGATCCGCCTGGCCGGCAACCTCCACCTGCCGGCCCGCATTGGGGTTGACGGGAACGCACTGCTGGACGCCCTGCGACGGGATAAAAAAAGAGAAGGAGACAAGGTCCATTTTGTTTTGCTGCAGGAAATCGGCCGAGCCGTAATCGAACCGGTTCCACTGGACGAACTGGAAGCGATGTTTGGGGATCTGTTTGGGAAGCCTTAGCGCGTTGGGTTTTCGATTCCATGGTTTGGTCAAATAAGGAGTGGATCGGTCGGATCAGAACCAGAGGTGAGGGATGAACCTACAGACTTCTAAACCGGACCGGCAATACCGGGCATATTGGGTGTTATTGGCAGCCTGCCTGACGGCGTTTATTCCCGGCTCTCTGATTTTCGGTTTTCCGGGGGTTATGGGGCCTTATTGGCAGAAGACCTTTAACGCCGGCAGGGCTGAAACCGGTCAAATTCTGTTTTATGTTTTGGCTGCAGCCGGTCTGCATATGTTCCTGATCGGGCGCCTGCAGGAACGGCTGCGGCCATTCTGGATCGCGGGGATGGGCGCGATCATATACGGGACCAGCCTCATGATGCTCGGCCGGGCGTCACACATGAACGGTGTATATCTTTGGGCTTTTTTAACGGGCGCTTCATCGGCCTTTTGTTATCTACCCCCGCTGATGGTCGTGCAGCGTCTGTTTCCCGGTCGAAAGGGTCTTGTCTCCGGCCTGGTCAGCATGTCGTTCGGCCTGTCCGGAGCCCTCATGGCGCCGGTTTACAGCCATATGCTTCAATCCCTTGGCTACATGACCATGACACGGCTGGCGGGGATCAGCTTGCTGCTGGCGGGTTTGGCCGCCGCAGCCGGCATTGGCCTGCCCGCTGCGTCATCTCCGGTCGCTGCCGCCGGCGCCCCCACCCATGGTGACGGTACACTTTCATTATCCATCCGGCAGAGCCTGGGGACCCGTTCGTTCTGGCTGCTGTGGTTTACCAATGCGTTTGTGGGCGCCGCCGGTATTGCAATGGTGACCCTTGTCGATACCTTTCGGCATGGCCCGCGGGCTGGGCGGCGCAGAGGCGGTGGTCCTGCTGATGGCATTTAATATCACCAATGGCACGAGTCGCCTGGTGAGTGGTTTTCTTTCGGACAAGGTCGGCCGGAAACGGGTCATGAGCAGCGCTTTTTTCCTGGCAGGTTGTGCCTATCTTCTGTTTCCACACGTGGATGGTCTCGCTGGCTGGGCGGTTCTGGCCGCCGTCGTGGGGTTTGCGTTTGGAACCCTGTTTGCCGTATCCGCCCCGTTTGTGAGCGACTGCTTCGGAATGGCGCACTTCGGATCCATCTTCGGACTGGTTTTTACCGCCTTTGGTTTTTTTTCAGGAGCCCTGGGGCCTTGGCTGAGCGGCTATCTGCTGGATAGCTCCGGTGGGAACTTTACCCTGGTGTTTCTCTATCTGGGCGGTCTGATGTTTATCTCCGCCCTGCTGATACAGGTTGCCACACCTTACACGGAGTGTAAATTATAGGGTTCGGGTATAAAGCGTCTTAAGGCGTCCGGTTTTTCATGCGGTATTCAATTGAAAAAGCGTGGTCGTTATGCCGGGGATCGGGATCGTATTGCGAAATCAGATAAAACCCTTTTTCACCGATAACCGAATGGGGCCGGACATCGATCCTGTTTTCATCCGGAAAGAACAACAGGCTTCTCAGCCAGCCGTTTCCGCTTTTGGGTTTTTCAATATCTCCCCCCGGATGCTCGCTCTGGTAATCGGTTAAAATTTCATGGATCGGATTGCCGGATAGACCGATGCGCTTCTTATGTTCAACATCATGCACATGGCCGGATAAAACCATAAATATGTTTTGATGCCGACGGATAAGATTTTTCCAGACCGTATCACCGCCGCTGCCGTCAAGATGATATCTTTCGGCGCAATTTTTTTGATAGCCGCCCGCACCGGTGTCGCCTGCGGGCGATTTGGCCAGATAGCAGTGCATAACAACAATGACGCGATGATCCTTGAATTTACGGACGATGTCATTGGCCCACGCAAGGGCTGCCCGGGTTGGCGCAAATTCAAGGCCGAGCACCATGAATTTCAGACCGCCGCTGTCAAAAAAACTGTAATTGTTTTCATTGCCGGGGCCCAAATGCCCGCCATACCAGGTTTTTCCCGCAAACCGATGAGGACCGAAATAGCGGTTGAACAGAGAAGTGTCGCGCTTTCGGCCCAGTCCATCGCTTGGCATGTCATGATTTCCCGGAACCACGCTGAAGGGGATACCGGCCTGGTCGAGTATCTGATGGGCCTTATCGGCAACTTGCCACTGCCTCGTGGTGTTGTCCTGGGTGATATCGCCCATGTGAATAACAAATTTGATATTGAGCCTGTCGCGGTTGTCGGCGATCCAGCGGGTCTGTTGGCGGTAAATCTGGGGATAATATTTTGTATAATACTGGGTATCCGGTACAAGGATGACGCTAAAGCCGGAGGATATCGTTGTATCCTGACTGAAGCTGTAAGGGGCGGTCGTAAACGCAACTGCAAAAAATGCCAGCAGTCCTAAAAAGATCCTGTTGCGTCGGACCATGAACTATACTCCACGGATAGGTTCAAGATGACAGTCGGACTTGCAAGTGGGTGTTGGGTATAGGTTTTCCGATAAAATCGTATTGGTCCCGTGACTATGGTGGGATGTTTATAAATTTAATAGTTTTTATGGTAATTCACTGTTTAAAAAAAGATTACCTACAGTTTCGCCCGAGGCGGAACGGCCGGAACAAATCTGAAGGGTTTGGATTATCGGTCGGCATTATCCTTGGTACTGATTCTTCCGACAATAAGGTTCTGATCATCGGACTTAAATCTACTGAAAAGAAATGTTCCTTCTTTAATACCCTTGTGCTTTGTTTTGAAACTACAGAAAAAGAAATTAGGACCGTCTGGCTTTTCATTCAGTAAGTCCGGCAGGTGCAGGGGGGCATTTTCCAGATCGGTCAGCAGGTCCTGCAAATTGCTTTTCTGCAACTCTTCCCGGGAGTAGCCCATAAGCGCCCGCGCATCATGATTGGCATCTTCAATTTCGGCGGTTGCGGCGTTTATGAGAACGAACGGCGCCGGAGCGGATTCGAAACTCTTCCGATATTTTTCTTCGCGTTTTTTGATGAGCTCGATGGTCTGTTTATGAATGTCAATATCTCTGGCGGTGGATAAGACCAACGGACGTCCCCCCAGATCAACCGGGTAGGACCGCAGTTCAACATTGATGGACTGGCCGTCTTTTCTAATGATGGTAATTTCTTCCGGATCGGTGGGTATTTTTCGTGAAATCTTGTAAAGCAGCTCGGCAGCCTTCTGGGTCTGATTTTTAGGCAAAATACCGAGAGACAGGAGGCTTTTTCCAACCACCTCATGGCGTTCATACCCAGTCAACTTTTCAGCCGCGCGGTTTGCGTCAATCAATACACCGCTTTCATCACAGATGAAGAACATATCCGGTGCGTACTCAAACAACAGCTTAAATCGCTTTTCGCTCTCCTGCAGGGCTTGTTCCGCCTGCTTGCGCCAGCGAGCCTCGTTTTCCAGTATCCTTACGCGGTATTCAAGCTCCTCATATGTCAAGGTGTCTGTCATCGCTGCCGAATTTTTAAAGATATGTGTTTAGCTGCAACGGAAAGACGGATGAAATCCGGCCTTCCTGTAGGCAATTTTCCGGAAATAAACCTGCGGGCTGTGCTTGGGACACTTCCGTAAGCAGGTTAATATCATATTTTTGGCAGAGACGATAGAACAAAGATAAAATTAAATAAAACTCGGAATATAGTTGTTTTGAAATGATGGGAACATACCCCGCGGTAGGCCCGCAGTCGTGCCTGCGGCTGAATTCGCTCGCAAAAAACCCTTTTAAAGAGTCTCGGGTTGTTTAACCCGGAGTGTTGTGGTAAAGGATCACGAAAACTGCGATTCAGCGCCAAGAGGGTAATTTTCAGCGGGATCGTGTATATCCATGTGGTTATCAATATTTATTCATAAAAGGATTGTGATGAAGCATGAAGGATTCATTGTGTGAAAATTTAAACTTTAGCGTCAATAATTACCCGATCATTCTGGGAAAAGCGTTGGATGTCCCCCAATTGCAATCTCACGGCATCGAAAAAGTCGGTTTTTTTGCCCGGCTGATTTTAAGGCCGGAAAAGGGTGAGATGCCGTATTTGTCCAAAAATTCCGTATTAAACTATCTTTCCGGTGACGACTACACGATCATGCCGGTCGTGGATCAAAATGATAAAAAGAAGACCCGGTTCGGGACCATCGCTTATTTGTGGTACAAAGAGAACAGGCTTTCAAAGTTTGGTTTCCAGATCGTACAAAATGCGGCGTTTGTAGCCGTAACCATTTTTGAAGAACTTGAAAAAAGAATTACAGAATCCATCACGCCTCCCACCGATTCCACAAAAACCCAGAAGGTCTGGGACAGCAAAAACCAAAAATTGATTTTATCGTTACCCCTGAACAATCAGTATGGATATATCCATTTGATGTTTAAAGAATAATTTGGGTAAAACCCTGAAGCAATCCCCTTGACGATCGGCGTATTGATAGGATAATCTGGCTATAACGGGCTTTTATGGAAAATCTATATAGACGCTTTACAGTATCCAGGCATTCTGACCACGGGATATGACACCTTTTCAACCCAGACAATATGGAAAATATCTGCTGATGGACAAAATCGCTTCCGGCGGTATGGCCGAGTTGTACCGGGCCAAAATCATCGGCGATCGGGGTTTTGAGAAGATTGTCGCCGTTAAAAAAATCCTTCCGTACCTTGCTTTCGATGATGTTCTGGTATCTTCTTTTATTGATGAGGCCAAGCTCGCGGCCCTGCTGCAGCACCAGAATATTGTCCAGATTTATGATTTCGGCACCATGGCAAACAGCTATTTCATTGCCATGGAATTGCTGGCCGGCAAAGACCTGCGCCTGTCGACAAATAAGTCCAAACAAAAAAACATGCCGATGGATCTGGAAACAGCGCTTTACATCACCGCCCAGATCTGTGACGGGCTGGAATACGCTCATAAGCTGCGCGATTTTCAGGGAAAACCGTTGGGAATTATCCACCGGGATATCAGCCCGCCGAATATTTTGATAACGTTCAGCGGGCAGGTGAAAATTATTGATTTTGGCATTGCCAAAGCCAGGAACCAGAGCAAAGACACCCAGGTGGGGATTATCAAGGGAAAAGTCGCTTATATGTCACCGGAACAGGCCGATGGCAAGGTGATTGATCATCGTTCCGATATTTTTGCGACGGGTATACTCCTTTATGAAATGCTGTCGCGCCGGCGGATGTATACCGGCGAAGACACCCTCCAGGTGCTTTCCCGGGTGCGTGAAGCCCGGTTTGAGCCGCCTGAAAATGTGATTGGTTATCGATATCCCGAGCTTTTTAGAATTCTCAACCGGATACTTGCCAAAAATCCGGACGACCGCTACCCTTCCAGCGGTGAAATGCAGGCGGACATTGAAGGGCTGTTAAATAAGCTGCCGAACCGGCCGTCTACCCAGGGTATTTCTCAGTATATGCATCGTCTCTTTGAGAAAGAGATTTCAGATGAAGATCTGGCGATGCGTGCCGCAATGCAGGTTCAGGCGCCGACGGAGCTCCCGGGCGCAGGATACGACACGGCAGACACATTAACAGGTTTCGAAGACGCAGCTTCAAACATAACCGAGGTGATCGAGCCGGACCCGGGGCCGGCCGAAGAAAAAGCCGCAGTATCAACCACTGCCGAAAAATCCAATTGGAGCGAAAGGCGCGGCGTAAAGTATGCGGCTGCGGTTTTTTTTGTGGGGATACTTGTGCTATGGTCTTTATTTGTTTACCGAAAGGTGTTCTTGTCCGGCGACAGCGGTGGCGGCTTAAGCCCTGCAGGTTCGGACAAATTAAGGGCCGCCGCCGTGACCGCTTTTGAAGAAAAGCAGTATTCAAAAGCAGCTGAATTGTTACAAAAGGCTGTTTCGGAAAGCCCCTCTCGAAAAGGGGAACTGTTGCCGTACTATACCAAAGCATTGCTGGGACAGGCATCAGAGCTGGCTGGGGCAGATCCCGAAAAGGCAGAAGGGTTAATTATCAGGGCGGTTGAGTTGAATCCGGGAGACCCCGAAGCACTTTTTCAACTTGGGCTTTTTTATACGCACCGGGAACAATATCAAAAAGCCATCGCAGCATACAGCAAGGCAGCCGAATTAAACCCGCAGCATCCCAACACCTTCTACAATCTCGGTTATATTTATGCCAAAATAAAAAATTACGGGAAGGCCGAGGAAATGTTCGAACGCACGGTTAAACTTTCTCCGCCTTTTATGGATGAGGCCTTGTTTAATCTTGCAATTGTTCAGCAGCGGCTTGGCAAGCGGGAACCATTTGTCAAAAACCTTAAACTGGCCATAGAAGCAAATCCGAACAATAAACTTGCCAAAGAATACCTGGATCGAATTGACCGTGTAAAAAGGAAATAGACAGGAATTTATTTGAAAAAATCCTTTATTCATATTCTTCGTTTGGGGATGATCGGGCTCCTGCTGGCGCTGGTTTGCAGCAGTTGCACCTATTTAAACAAGCTAAACAAGCTGATTTTTTGGGACGAGGGTTATTACGTGCATCAGGTCAGATGGGAGGGTGAAACCCTATCCATTCTTGCCAAGTGGTACACCGGGAGCCTGGATAGCTGGATGGCCATTGCCAATGCCAACCCGACGCTGGATCCCAACAGGATCATTATTGGAAATGACATCCGGATTCCGGCCAAGTTGCTGATAACCCGTAATCCGATGCCGAAAAGTTTTCTGGCCGGCTTCGGTATGGAAAAAAAAGCCAAGCTGCCGACGCCCGAGACAATTGTCCGGCCGGAACCCGCGGGCAGTCCCGCGCCTGCCAAGACGCAACCCCAAACGGAACCGGACAAAAGAGCGGTGCCGCCCGATAAAAGCCGACCGGCTGATGCTTCGGATCTAGAGATCCCGACTGCGGTTATTCCACCCGCCGGGCCGGCAATAAAACCAGGTCCTGCTGTTAAGGGGGAAAAGCCGGTTTTGCCGGAAAAGGAATCCCTTCCTTTAACGGCGCCCCCCCTGCAGCGTGAAAAAAAACAGAACCCGTCCCAAACAAACCGGCCGACCGGACCGTCTGACCAGCCACTGCCCACGGTTCCGTCTTCCCAACCCAATGTGGAAAAAAAACCGACGCAACCCAAGGCCGAAATTGCGCCGGAAAACGATGAACCGCCCTTATTCGGACCCAAGGGTTATTCCGATTAACCCGATTGGGTTTAGAGATTGCCTTTCACCTCCGGAGAGCTCTGCTTCTCAGCATTCATTTTCTTCTTGCCAAAATCATCTTTTTGGTGCATATTCCCGCGCCGTCATCGGGTTAATATCTCTTTAAATATTCGTATGTAACAGCCATAATAAAGGCTTTAAAAGTCATGATGCATCACGTAAATCCCTGCCTGAGGTGCGGGGCCTGCTGCGCCTATTACCGGGCTTCCTTTTACTGGGCTGAAAGCAATGATCTCAGCGGGGTACCGCCGGATCTCACCGAAAAGTTAAATGATTTCTATGTGGTAATGAAGGGCACCCATAGTCCCCGGCCGCGTTGTATCGCCCTGGAGGGCCAGATCGGAATTGCAGTATGCTGCAGCATTTATGAGCACCGCGCTTCGGTTTGCCGAAATTTCACGCCTTCCTGGGAAAGCGGCATCCCCAATGAGCGTTGCGACAAGGCCAGAGCCGCCTGGAATCTGAAACCGCTGGCGCCTGCCACCTGGTACCAGCCGGATTGCCTTGATAAAGCCGCCTGAAAGGCAGAAACACAAACAGGAAATTTCGTTACCATTCGATGAACCGGCCGGTTGCCGGAAAAGGCAACCGGTGTGGGATTCCTGCCCTAAATAGCAAACACAACTGTGACGCTGCGGTCATCATTTGAGACTTGTAATATGAGCATGTGTGGCATATAAGCGTCAATGACACTGTTTAGAAGTCATTTTAAAACACCAGACCAGGCCTCTGGTCGGGTTTTGAAATGGCTTCCAAATACAAATCACTGGTGGCCACCTCCGTTGTGTGCCGGGAACTTCTCATAACGGGGAGGCCTTATTTTTAGCTACATCCGGCTATCATAACCGTTTCACCTCTTCAGCCACAAATTTTAATACGATTCACTATCGAAAAGATGAAAAAAATTTTTACCGACAAATCCTTTTTGGTTTTTACCGGGATCGCACTTCTTTCCGGTTATGGCTGTTATGCCAAGGGGGGAAACGAAGCGGTTTTAAAAGGGCTGAAAGCTGCCTGGTCCATGGTGGTTCTGGTGGGTCCCAGGCTGCTGGCAGCCTTTATCCTGGCAGGATTTGTTCAGGTGCTCCTGCCCAAGGGCCTGATCATAAAATGGGTGGGAGCCAAATCAGGCCTGCGCGGAATTTTAATCGCTACTTTCGTTGGTGTGATCACGCCGGGCGGGCCCATGATTTCTTTCCCGCTGGTGGCAGCCCTTTTTAAACTCGGGGCCGGCTATGGCCCTCTGGTTGCCTATCTGACATCTTGGAGTGTTCTGAGTATTTATCGTATTGCCATATGGGAAATTCCTTTTATGGGGGTGAAGTTTACCGCGTTAAGATTTTTTGTCTCTTTGATACTCCCGTTAGTGGCGGGGCTGAGCGCTCAAAAACTGTCGCGGTTTTTTGAAGACCCCCTCGCAGAGGGACAGGAATAATATTATGGATGCGATCTCTATCGGCATGTGGATTCTGGCTTTGATAATGGGCGGCATTGCGTTTTTCCGACCAGGACGGCTCCATCTTCAGGGGGCCAAAATTGCTGGTGACAACCTCCTGATTATGATACCGCGAATTTTCATGGCGATTCTGGTTTCCGGTTTTTTTTCCGTCATTGTTCCAACGGAGCTGGTGGCTAACTGGCTGGGTAAGGATTCCGGAATGAAGGGAATACTTATCGGTTCTATGGCGGGCGGATTGACGCCGGGAGGGCCGATCATCTGTTTTCCCATTGTCGCCATTATTTTTAAGGCGGGCGCAGGCATTGGTCCGTTGGTCGCCTATTTGACTTCCTGGTCCGTGTTCGCGCTTCACCGCCTGTTTGCATTTGAACTTCCCATGATGGGCCCGCGGTTTGCAATGATCCGGCTGCTGTCTTCGGTCATTTTGCCTTTTATTGCCGCAATAACAGCACTGCTTTTTGAGGATTTTTTTATGGGGAATAATTTCTAACGACAATCGGGTTCTTCCATAAAAAACCTCATGAACCATTCATAGGCTTCGTCCGGGGCTTCCTCGGTCACGTAGTGGCCGCAGTTAATGGGCCCGCCGATGACATCGATTGCATAGTTTTTCCAGACGGCGAGGACATCTCCGTGTACTTTGCCGGTATGGCTGTTGGCCCCCCAAATCACCAGCAGGGGACACCTTGCCTTTTTGTCTCTGTCGGCCGTGTCCATCTCAAAATCGCAGGTGGCGCAGGCCCGGTAGTCGGCGCAGGAGCCCCGGATGGTCTTTTCATTGAAACAGCGCACATATTCGGCAAAAGCTTCCTTTGTGAACGGTTTTAACCCGATCCCGGACTTTGAGATCTTTTTCTCCATATACCATTCCGGCGGGACGGCGGACAGCATCCTTTCGGGTAAATCATAGGGCTGTATCATGAACAGCCAGTGCCAGGACTTTGTGGCCCATGCTTTAGAGGCGTGGGTCCAGACATGGTAATTGGGTAAAATATCGATAATGGCGGCTTTCTTTACGCGAGGGGGATGATCCAGACACATGCGATGCACGGTGCGCGCCCCGCGGTCAATCCCTGCCACAAAAAACCGTTTATATCCTAACACCTCCATTACCTCGACCTGGTCCAGCGCCATGGAACGGAAAGAGAAATTTATATTGTTTTCACCGGGATCGGGCGCCGAGCTGTCTCCGTACCCGCGCAGGTCAGCGGCAACCACATGAAAGTTTTCGGCCAGGCGGTTTGCGATTTTATGCCAGGATACGTGGGTCAGGGGATTGCCGTGCAGTAGGAGCAGCGGCGGACCGTTGCCGCCATGGCGTAGATGAATCACGGCCCCGCCGGTCTTTATGTCCTTAGTCTTAAAACCATCAAACATATCTCCTCCCGTGCTGCATGATTTTTAACAGGGAACGATTGACAACCCGTTGATAGGGGACAGGCTTTGGTCTTGTGCTTGCCCCTGGCAGGGGACATAGCAAATTTGTTTGTAAAGGAATATTCATCCAGATTTTAAATTAATCCTGAAATAATTACAACTTTAAAAGAGACGCTATCCTGTTTGCCGTCTGATTGACTTCTGTTCTTCAATATGTTAGCCAATAGCGCCTTTCATGCGTTGCACCCCACGGAGATGGGGCTTACAGTGTAAAAAAATTCGAACTCAGCTTGAACAGATGCCAAAAGCAGCTTCCAAATATCTTATCCCTCAATTCATGCTGGCTCATTTCAGTTACCATGTATGCACCGGCGTCTTGATTCCGCTGCTTCCGTTGATGCGTGAAAGTTTAGGGCTGAATTATTTTCAATCAGGCCTCCTGGTATCCTGCTACACGATTTCTTACGGGCTTGCCCAACTTCCCATGGCCATGCTTGCAGACAGATTCAGCAGCCGCCTTATCATCATCTGGGGCATGATCTGTATATCCCTGACCGGCATCGGCGTGAGCTTCACCCAGTCCTACGGCCAGATGGTACCTTTTTTTGTTGCCATGGGCGTCATCAGCGCATCCTACCATGCGCCTGCCACATCCTTTATTTCCCAGGTTTTTCTTGCGCAAAAAAGAGGCCGGGCTTTGGGCTTTCATAATACCGGTGGTAGCGCCAGCTTTTTGTTGACGCCGGCCATGGCCCTGGGGGTCGCATACCTTTTCAGTACCTGGCGGGCTCCTTTTTTCATACTGGCCCTGCCGGCCCTCCTGGTCGGGGTTATCCTGCTGCTCACAACGACTGAAATTAAAGGAGATATTGAAGCGCCGGACACAAAACCAGAACGGTCGGAAACCGGCAGCCGCAGCAACGAATCTACCGGCAAGGGGGCGCAGCAGATAAGCTGGTCGCAGATTATTGTTTCCCTCGGAATCGTAGCCTTTCTGTCGGTGACGATTCAGCTATTTTCTGCAGGGGTGCGGTCTTATTTGCCGTTATACATGGTGGATCGCCACGGCATATCACCACAGTTGGCCGGATTGGTGATCAGCCTGATTGCCGGTTCGGGGATTATCGGGGCGCCGCTGGGGGGCGCTTTATCGGACCGGTTTGGGCGAAAAAAAGTGATCCTGTTCTCCCTTTCCCTTTCCGGCCCGCTGCTCCTTGCGGTTACGAGAGCCCCCTACGGCATTCCGCTCCTGGTGTTGCTGCTGCTGTATGGAATGACCATGAGCGTAAGGATGCCCAGTATGTTGTCCCTGATCGCAGATGTGGTTCCGGTCGGCCGGCGGACAACGGTTCTGGGGATTTATTATTTGATAGGAGAGGAAATTGCCGGCATCACAACCCCCCTCATCGGCCATTTGATAGATATCTATGGCATCAATCTCACCTTTACCGGCGTGGCCGTGGGGTTATGTATAATCCCGACCATTGCATTGATTTTTCGAAAATACATTTAATTAAGTCTCCTCTCAAACAGGCACACCGGTATTGGCCGATCTGATACCGGGAGTTTAAATGTCAAGAGGTTTTTTTAAATCATTGTTGGAAAAAGGGAGACATTCTACTAATTGTGCTAACTTTGGCGCCGCAGAATTTGGGCAATCGCCGAAGTGGAAACGCCTATTTGTCGTGCACTTTCAGCTAACGATAAAAACCGGATCGTTCACCAGTTGCAAAGCCGGAAGCGTTCGCAGCGTTGTAATTTTCTTGATACGACTACCGGAACGAAGTATTTCAATATTCATATTTCAATTTAAAATCCCATGCTGATTATCGCTGCAGCTTCTTTATTTAGGTCTTTTACGGACAACTGCTTTTTATATTTTAAAAAAATTTAGAATCGACTTTTGCCGCCGGTTGCCTCCAGAATTTCAGACTCTTTTACAGTGGTCAGATCCAGGCGAACCTCAACTTCGGAGAAGTCGGCGTCGGAGAAGGCCGGCCATCTCAGTTTGTGTGCCAAGTCAATCATGGCCCGGTTTTCCCGCAGCACGAGCCCCCAGAGGGTCTTGAATCCGCGGCGAACGGCAATGACCGCCAGGCGCCGCAGCAGCTCGGCGCCGACCCCCTGACCCTGCCAGGGGTCTCCGACAATAATAGCAAATTCGACCGTATCGGACCCCGGAGCGCTTATCAGACGTGCCACCCCGAGCATCCGCTGGCCGGCGGCGCTTGGCTGAAGCGCCACCAGCGCAATTTCCCGGTCATAATCGATCTGGGTGAATCGAGCCAGCAGCGCCGGCGTTAAATCCGTAACCGGTTTGGCGAATCGGTAATACAGGGTGCGGGGTGAAAGCTCCGACCACAACTCCTGCAGCAGCGGGGCATCCTCCGGTTTGATCGGCCGAAGGAAGAGTGAAATACCGCCGGAGGTGACCGTGTTGACTTCATATTCATCCGGATAAGGGCTGATGACCAGGTGCAGGGGCGAGCGTTTGTCCGACGGTTGGATGAAGATCCGGGCGTTACAGGCCCGGGCCTGGCTTCCGCAGACCGCCAAGGGATTTATTTCCAGTTCGAGGATTTCAGGCAAATCGGTAACGAGATGCGAGAAGTTGACCAGCAGTTCTTCCAGGAAGGGGACAGCGGACGGGGATTTCGTACAGAGGAAGCGGTAGAGCATCGTACGCTCCATGAGCTGACGGGCCAGCAACCGGTTCAAGGGCGGCAGCCCCACGGCAAAGTCCGTGGACAGCTCCGGCGGCAAGCTGCCTGTACCGAACAGGATGACGGGTCCGAAAGGAGGCAGCTGCCGGCTCACCAGGCAGATGGTTGCGTCCGCCTGGCGGCTTTCGGGGCTGATAGCTGTCTCATCCGCCGATTCACGACCCTCCGGCACTTTCACCGTGGCCATGGAAGAGCCGTCGTCGGCAGAAGCAGACGCCGGACAATTTGTTGCGGACAACAGTTCCGACTCCTCTGCGGTTCCCCAGGCATGAACGGCCGGAAAACAGTCTGCCGGAATATCATACGCCTGAAGGAACATCAGCGCACGCCTGCCTTCGAGAACGCAGTCGTTTGTCTGCAGGGCGATTCTCATAACGGCCTGGGCGCGGGCGCGATGGGTGGCAAAACGTCCGGAAAGCCGCGGTGGAATTTCCTGCAGCTGTTGAATATTGTGGGCGTAGGTGGTTAGATTTAAGAATGCTTCCACAGCCCGCTCGGGGACATCGTAGGTCGGGATGCCTGCTTCACAAAGAATCCGGCGCCCGTTTTCACAGCCGTTTTCACCCATCCACACGGCAATGAGCGGGGCGCTTTTTTTATCAGCGGCACCAGTGATTGCACGGGCCACTGCGTCCGGGTCTGTTAGAAATCGGGGAACGAGAATGACGAGAAGCGTCTGTACTTCTTTGGCGTCAAGACAGCGGGAAACGAGCTGGCCCAAGGGCCGGGCCGGTATATCGGCCGGTAACGTCAGGGCGGTATGCGGCCGGTCGGCAGACGTTTCGACAAGCGGGGCAAGCGCCGCCAGGATTTCGCTGCTCAGGGGCAGCGGTTTCAGACCGTGCTTCTGCAGCGCGTCCACGGCCATCACTGCCGGTCCCCGAGCATTGCTGACGATAGAAAGGCCTGACCCCCGGGGTCGCGGATGTTTGCTGAGCAAATCGCCGCAATCGAACAGCTGCTCGACGGTTGCCACTCGAACGATGCCTGCCCGCGCGAAGGCGGCATCGTAGACGATATCTTCGTCGATGAGTTTTCCTGAAGGTGTTTTCGTTGTCTGCGAAATGCTGGAACATCTACCGGACTTAAGTACGACAACTGGCTTGAGGCGGGCGGCGGAACGAGCGGCGGACATGAATTTGCGCATGTCGCCAATATGTTCGACATACAGCAGGATAGCGCCGACCCTGAAATGAGTGGCGCTGTAATCCAAAAGGTCCGCACAGTCAACCTCAACCATGTCTCCCAAATCAACCAGCAAACTCAGGCCGATGTGCCTGGAAATGGATAAATCAAGAAGATTGGAACAGATCGCGTTGCTTTGAGATATGACGGCCAGCTCGCCGGCCGGAGGAAGTTGTCGTCCGAAACCGGCGTTGAGGCTAGTCCAGGGGCTGCAAATCCCCCAGGCGTGCGGGCCGATCACACGAACGCCTGTTTTGCGGGCTTGTTCCCGGATAGGCGCGATCGCCTCTTCCGGCGTCGCCTTCAAAGAGGGGATGAGGACGCCGCTCACGCCGGCCTGTCCGCAAGCCTCGATAGCGGTCGGTATATATTCCGGCGCCAGGGAAAGAATCGCCAGATCAATCGGCTTCTTGACGGCCGCAAGGTTTGCGTACACCGGCAGTCCATTTACCTGGCCGACGTTTTTAGAAATCGGGTAGACGGCGCCTTGATATCCGCCCGCGACGATGTTTGCTAAAACACGGCGCCCGGGATTTTCCGTCCCCTCATCAATACCTAGCACCGCTAGGGCAGAAGGGAAAAACAGCTTGGACAGCCCTCGAATGCTCATGAATCTATCTCTTCGCTTTTAAAAACATATCGAACACCCGGTCGCCGCGTTGGGTGCTGAACCGGCATCTTTATGCGCCCGTGTGTGTCAGCGGACAGCGCTTTCCCCCTGCCCGGAGGCCTTACGCTCGAAGCGACCCCCAAATGGAAATCCTGCTGTCCGTTTCAAGCCAAACATTTCGCAAAAATATAGCCGAGCCGGTTGCAGCTTGCGGCTCGGGTTATCGGCCGATAATCAGTCGCAAGGGATCCACTTCTCCTCTTAAAATTCTTAATTCCTCTTTGGTGGGGGGCGGTGTCATTCGGATAAAATCAGCTTCGGGCAAATCGAAGCCGGTTTCTTCTTTAATCTGCTCCAGCGTTACCCCCGGGTGAACGGATTCAATTTTCAGCCGTTTGGTTTCTTGATCAAATCCGAGAACAGCCAGATCGGTAATGATCTTGTAGGGCCCGCTTCCCGGGGGGAGGCCGGCCGCTTCCCGGGCGCCGGGGCCGGAAAGATATCCCGGGCTGGTGATAAAATCCAATTTCTCCACGAAGCGTGCTTTGCTGTGGACGGTCATGATCAGTGTTTTCCAGCATAAGGAGGCAAAGTCATTGGCCCCGCCACTGCCGGGAAAACGGACCTTAGGCCGGTAATAATCACCGATAACCGTCGAATTGATGTTGCCGTACCGGTCGATCTGGGCACCGCCCAAAAAACCATAGTCTACCAGACCGCGGCTGCAGGTCGTCATCATTTCGATCATTCCGGCCGCCATTATTCCTCTGAAAAAGGTTCGTGAATCACCGACCGAGATCGGCATTTGCGGCAGCAGGGGAGCGAAGCCGCCGGCCTCAAATAGGATCACCAGGTTCGGTGAAGCCGTCTTCTGGGCCAGCATGGCCGCGGCACAGGGCGCACCGGTTCCGACGGCAACCGTTTTGCCGTCCTCCAGATAGCGGGAAGACGCACAAATCATCATTTCTGTCTTGTTGTATTCATCTTTCAAGGCAGGTTTCTCCTTTCCTGTTTGTCAACCAGGTTTTCAAGTTCCTGAAGTTCCTTGAGCCGGGCCAGACCGCCGCACAGGTCCAGATATTCCTGGAAACTGGAAACCCCATAGATGTGGTCGTCCAGGAATTTGGCAAATTCAGCCGGATCTTTTTCGACCCGGAGCCATTCAGCGAGATGTTTTTCATCCGAAAAGTAGTGGTAGGGCATATTCCCCGGATAACTTCCATAAGGCACCTCGATAACACCGTCCACCAGATAGTAAGGGATGGATGTCTGGGTCGGCCGCATTCGGATGCTCAGGTTGTCCACAAATCGTTCGGCGGTGACGATTAAGTGCTTGGTAGCGCGGGCCAGCTCCAGATCGGCGGCGGAAATCCCCCTGATCTGACAATTGCCGTAAATATCCGCCTGGTGTACGTGAATGACGGCCACATCCGGCCATAGCGCCGGTACAGCGGCAAACTTTTTGCCGGTGAAAGGGCACACAACGATTTTAGCGCCGGACATTTCGAAGGTGTCAGTTCCCAGCATACAGCGAATGATCGCGAAAGAAACGCCTTCAGCGGCGGCTTTTAAACGGGCCGCCAACGCGTAATTGGTCCACTCGCACACCTGAACCTCACCGGATTGCATAATCCGCCGCGCGTTCAGCGACAGCCCCCGTGCCTCCAGACCGACAATATAGGCCGCATCCACGCGGTTGATGCAGCGGCCGGCGCATAGCAGCTGAAAGTCATGGGTCGAGGTATGTCCAAGGAAGCCAAGGTTTTTGCGGCGGGCCCGGAGGATTTCATGGATGACCGCCGTCGGGATGCGATTCGAGCCGAATCCGCCGATCGCCAGATAGCAGCCATCCGGTATGAATTTCTCCACAGCCTCCTTTACGGTCATACGCTTGTCGGTCATCGCCCGGGATTTGGTTTCGAAAAACGCCCGCGCCTTGTCCGGGTCGGGATCCATGAACAGGGGGTTTCTGCCTTCCGTAAGTATTTTCATACGTGATCCTTCCAAGAGATTGAAAAATTGTTGATGGATTGTTCCTGACTCTAATTTAAAGGTCTCAAGGAATAAAAGCCAACTCTATTTTTTTAAATCAAGAAACATGCCAACGGTTAAATAATAAAAAAACAAATAAAAACAACTTTATAGGATTGACTGCGACAAATTGGCGGAAAAAAGCGTCATTTTATTTTACAGATTGTAAAATTTATTGCGCAAAGCGAAAAAAATAAAAGGGGGGACATTGTTTACTAATTGTACTAACCATGACGTCGCAGAATCTGGGCAATTGCCGAAGTGGAAACGCTAATTGCCGTACGCTTTTAGCTAAAGATAAAACCAGATCGTTTACCAACTGTAACGCCGGAGTCGTTCGCAGCTTTGAAACTTCCTTGATACGACTACCGGAACGAAGTATTTCAATATTCATATTACGTGTTTGACAATTCTTGCTGATTATCGCTGCGGTCTTTTTATTTGATAGGAGACGAATTTGCCGGCATAACCACTCCACTTATCGGCTATTTGATCGATATATATGGGATCAATCTCACCTTTACCGGTGTGGCAGTCGGGTTATGCATTATTCTGATCTTTGCGCTGGTTTTTCGAAAATACATTTAAAGGTTTTAAAGCATTTTCAGCCCAGATAATCCACAACCGCCCGCGAAATAATTTCAACCCCGAGAGGCATAACGCTTTCGTCTATATCGAACCTGGAAGCGTGTAAAGGATGGACGATTTCCTTGGCAGGGTTCATACAGCCCAGGCGCACCAGGGCGCCGGGGATTTTTTCGGTAAACAGGGCAAAATCTTCGCCACCCGTCGTGCGACTGATAAAGGACACATTTTTTTTACCCACCACCTTTATGGCGGCGTCATAGAGGGTCTCGGAAACCGCTTCGGTATTGTTGCAGGCGGCGACCCCTTCGACAAACCTGAATTGGGTCTTTACCCGAAATGCTTTTTTCATACCGGCGATCATTTCCTTGAGCCGGCTGATGACCAAATCCCGTCCCTCGCCGGTAAATGTGCGAATGGTCCCCGCCAGTTCAACCTTGTCCGGAATGATGTTGGCGACCGTGCCTCCGGCGAATTTACCGATTGTCACAACGCCGGTATCGATGGGATTGATGTTTCGGCTGACGATGGTCTGGAGCGCCGTCACAAAGTGCGCCCCGGCCACCACCGGATCGTTACCTTTGTGGGGACGGGCGCCGTGCGTACTTTTGCCGGTAATGGTCAAATTAAAAAAATCCGTTGCCGCATGACTGAACCCCCTGTATAGCCCCACCTGTCCCACCTTGCCCTCGGTCCACATGTGGCACGCCAGGATGCGGTTCATCGCAGGTTCCTTCAGCACCCCCGCCTTGATCATGGCCCGTGCGCCCTTTAATGTTTCCTCGGCGGGCTGAAAAATAAACTTGACCTTGCCGCTGATTGTTTGCGCCTGGCCGGATTCAATTAAATTCTTGGCCACGCCCAGCATGATCGCCGCATGGGCGTCATGCCCACAGGCGTGCATCCGGCCCCGGTATTGCGATTTATACGGCACGTTATTTAATTCCTGGATGGGAAGGGCGTCTATGTCGGCCCTTAGCCCCAGCACCTTTTTGCCGGGCCTTCCTTTTAAAACACCCACCGCGCCGACCTCAAGGCCATCCAGCTTCTTCAGCTCAAGCCCTAGCGCCTTCAAGGTTTCTTTAATCCTGGCGGTTGTCTCTATCTCATTAAAGGCCGTTTCCGGGCGGCGATGAAACTCCCGGCGAAGATCTTTTAACCAAGCGAACATGGGGTGTCGGGAAAAATCCATGCTTCCTCCTTTAAAATGGTTCAAGTCTACGATTAACCTTTAAGGCCCAGGGGGGTGGTTTTTGAGCTTGCT